>NZ_JAGUQP010000004.1 GCF_018704065.1 Desulfovulcanus ferrireducens
GACCAAAAGCTGAGTTACGGTGTCTTGATGCACCAGAAAGTTGAACGGTCTGTCACGCCTAAATTCTTATTTCTTTATCTCTTAAATTTGAAAACAGGTGATGTAAACATACGAGAAAGTTGAGAATTATTAAAAAAAAATATTTTAAACTACTATATCTTATCAAGTTGTTTTTACCGGCACAACTTTTTCTAAATTATGAACATAAACTCATGGACAAGCTCAGAAATATTAAAAGAAGGTCTAGTTGGTAATTAATCTCTGGCCGAGCAACAGACTCAAACTCTCCAATTCTGAGACATATTCCAGAATAACTGAGCCTGCCACAGTTATACCAGTCTTTTTAAAGCACTTGCCGGGTATAAAAAACTCAACTGCAATCACCCCTGCCTCGGCCAATTCTTGGAACACTTCAGACAACGGCAAAAAATATGCTTTTTCATGATGGAACCTTATCTAATATTCAGTCTGTTGCTTTAACTTCTTCCGCCAAATTGATTCAAACCACTCATATGACCACGGTGATTTCCAATACACCAAAATCTAGATCTCTAGATATCTGCAAGACTTTAAAATCTTGCCACACTATACAGCACAAACAATACTTACACAAGCCTATGCTCCATTTCTATCCAACCAGGCCTAACCGCGACCCGAGTTATCAGTCCTAAGCCTGAGCGCATGTAGGGCAAAAATTTTGACAACCACCCAGTTGACTGCCGGTCAAATTGTAACTCAGGAGCAACATCACACAGGTGTCACTAAGGTCTGGTAAATTCCCGCTTCTTTTTTAGGAAAACTATACAAACCAACGCTAAACTTTAATTAGACAACCAGCCAAAACAAACGCTGATTTTTTTAAGTCTGTAACCACCACCCATTTAGCTACTAGGTTAGAAATCCTGAGTCTAGAAAGGTTTGCAAACCTTGAGTAAACCAATTTAGAGTTATTTAACTATTACCTAGCATAACTATCGCATTATTTTCCATCCATCGATAATTAATCACAGGAACTTGCTCCATTGAATCTTTCCGCCCACACCATAACAAGAGTCAGCTATCAATTAAATTACATTAAAGTTTCCTTATCCATCTATTATCAACCGGTTCAAGTTTTAAATTTGCCATAGCAACCATCTCACAGGCCGTTTAAGCCATTTAACCGACAGAACAATACCGTTTGCCGAAAAAATACTGAACCTCCTCTCTTTCAACGTAATAATATTTTATTTAATCTTTTAATGTTGATTTTTGAACTCTAAAGATAAGTTAAGTAACCTTCTCTCAAATAATCAAAAAAACTAAATCATCAATATAATATATGAGGAGATTATGCTCGAAACAGATATTCTGATTGTAGGAGCAGGGATCGTTGGATTAAGTCTTGCGCGTGAACTGACTCGAAAATTTTCCAACCTAAAAATAACTATACTCGAAAAAGAGAGTGAAGTAGCTTTTCATGCCAGTGGACGCAACAGCGGAGTTTTGCATGCGGGCTTTTACTATGACGCTAATACCTTAAAAGCAAAGTTTACTGTTAAAGGAAACAAGGCATTAACTGAGTACTGTCTAGAAAATAGTATTCCTATCAATCAATGTGGAAAAGTCGTTGTTGCTGTCGATGAAAAAGAATTAGATGGTATATATGAGTTAAAACGTCGCGGGGATACAAATGGAGTATCGCTTGAAATTATCGATGAAAAAGAGCTAAACGAAATCGAGCCGAACGCCAAGACATTTCAAAAGGCATTGTTTTCTCCCACAACATCGACAGTTAATCCAAAGTTAGTCTGCAATCATATTGCCTCTAACTTTTCTAATAATGTCCGAATTCTATTTAATAGAATTTTTCTAAAAGTAAAGAACAAACAAGTTACTACCAATAAAGAAAAGATTAAATTTAAGTATCTATATAATGCAGCAGGACTCTATGCAGACAAAATTGCCCATTCATTTGGGATTGGCCAGCAATATACTGTTTTACCATTCAAGGGAATCTATTTAGCCTACAATGATGACGACCTCATTAAGAGACATATCTACCCTGTACCTAATTTAAAAAACCCATTTCTCGGAGTTCACTTTACTAAAACAGTGAACAATCATGTCAAGATAGGCCCCACAGCCATCCCAGCATTTTGGCGAGAAAATTACACCATAAAAGAAAGATTCAATCTTAGCGAGTTTCTTGAAATTATTGCCTGTCAATCCAAGCTGTTCATAACTAACAGCTTCAATTTTAGGTCTCTGGCCCTTAGTGAAATTAAGAAATATGATCGCAACTTTTTTATAAATGAAGCCAAAAAACTTGTTAAGCAGCTAGATGTGGATAATTTCGGTGATTATCTACAGCCCGGAATCAGGGCTCAACTCTTAAATAAACAAACTAATCAACTTGTCATGGATTTTGTAGTGGAACACGCAGAAAATTCAACCCATGTTCTAAACTCCGTATCGCCAGCTTTTACAACAGCCTTTGCCTTTGCTGAATTTGTTATTAAAGAATCCGAACATAATTTTAATTAGTTTTCAGATATTTAATTCAAAAACAAGTTTAAAAGATGTTACTGCAAAAACCAAAAAACTGATTTTTTTACAAAATTCTTAGCGCATAACTGTTGGAAAACATTGAACATTGAACAAAGTCTGCAAAAATTTAGTTTTTGCAGGCGCATCTTAAAAGTCGGTTGGGGGTTAGTCGAAATAAAATTTAGAACAAACATCAACTAAAAGGAGGCAGAAGTGGTGAAAAAAATTCTGTTTGCATTTATTGCACTAACTCTGGTGCTAGGTATTAATGTAAAATCTTCACAAGCTGGTCGACAAAGTCTGATCATTGCTACAGCTAGTACAGGCGGTACTTACTATCCGGTTGGAGTAGCTATCGGAACACTCGTTAGCATCAAGCTAGCTAAAAAATATAAAATTACTGCTACTGCCATCAACTCGGCTGGTTCAGGTGAAAACGTCCAGATGCTAAAAAATAACGAGGCCCAGCTTGCAATTCTGCAGGCCCTTTTTGGTTCCATGGCCTATAACGGCGAAGGCTTATATAAAGGAAATCCTATTAAAGACTTTCGCTCAATTACTATGTTGTGGGAAAATGTAGAGCACTTTGTTCTTTTAAAAAAATACGTCAAATCTGGTAATTTATATGACCTAAAAGGCCTTGGTCAAAAATTCTCCATCGGCAAAAGAGGTAGCGGTACAGAGGGCTCAGGAAGAACTATATTCAAAGCATTGGGAATCGAAATAGGAAAAGATCTTATCCCTGAATATTTAGGCTACAATCCTTCTGCACAAGCCATGATGGATGGAAGAATCGCAGGCGCCAATATTCCTGCTGGACCTCCTGTCTCAGCCGTTACTCAACTATACGCACAATTAGGCGAAAAAAAGATAAAAGTTCTTGAGTTTACTGACGAACAATTGGAAAAAGTGCGCAAAGTTTATCCAATCTGGAACAGATATGTAATCAAAAAAGGAACCTACCCAAGTCAATCAGAAGACATTCATACTATAGCTCAACCTAACTTTTTGGCAGTTAGACCTGACGTTCCTGAAGAGACAGTCTATTTAATCACCAAAACTATATATGAAAACCTTCCCTTTCTCCACAACATTCACAAAGCCACAAAGGCTATGAGTCTTGAAAAGGCCATAAGAGGTCTGCCAGTGCCATTACATCCTGGAGCCGCAAGATATTATAAAGAAAAAGGGATAAAAATTCCTGATTACTTATTAAAAGCCGAATAATAGTGGTGAGGGCGGGCAATCCCCGCCCTTAATATCTTAAATTAGTTTTAATATTTAAGCTTTTAGCTCTTATCTGTCGTAATGATTTCTTTTGTCTACCATCACAAGCATGTAGGGTCAGTATATGATTAAGAAAAAAAACAAAACAAGTACAGCTCAAGATATAAGTGGAGAAGTAATCACTACCAAAAGGACTCTGGGCTCAACCACTTCAGCTCTTGTTTACTGGTTTTCCGTGCTCACCTCTCTATTTCATCTCTGGATAAATACCATTGGCATCATGCCGGAAATTCAGAGAAATGCTGTGCATTACGGTCTCATCCTTTTCCTGGGATTCATCATTTATCCCATGTTCCCTAAAAAAGCTCACAAGACATTTAAGTTTGATTTTCTGCTTGCTATTATGTCTCTTGCCGTTGCCATATATCTTGTCCTCTTTGAAGACGCCCTGCACGCAAGAAATGAAGTACCAACAATAATTGATCTTATCTCTGCCGGAATAGCAATTATTTTGATGCTGGAAATAACAAGGAGAACTTCAGGTTGGTTAATACCTTCACTCTCTATCTTTTTTCTAATGTATGCCCTTTTCCTTGGTAAATATTTTGAAGGACTGTGGAATTTCCCCGGTATTACCTGGGAAAGATTCTTATATAGAATGTATTTTGCCCCTGATGGTATTTTTGGCACTATCGCTACTATCTCTTCAACATTTGTATTTCTCTTTGTTTTATTTGGAGCCTTTCTCATTAAATCAGGTGCGGGAGATTTTATCATCAAGCTTGCTGTCTCATTGATGGGACGAACCATTGGCGGACCTGCCAAAATGGCAGTTTTTGCAAGTGGACTAATGGGAAGTGTTTCAGGAAGTGCAGTGGCCAATACAGTTGGAACCGGCTCCATTACTATACCCATGATGAAAAAAGTAGGATTCCCTGCTAAATTTGCAGCAGCTGTTGAAGCCGCAGCCTCCACTGGCGGCCAACTTATGCCTCCCATTATGGGCGCTGGGGCTTTTATCATGAGCCAATGGACACAAATCTCTTACCTAAAAATCGTATCCGTCGCTTTTATTCCAGCAATCATGTACTTTCTAACCATCGCCTTTTTTATCCATTTAAGGGCCAAAAAAATTGGCCTAAAACCTTTAACCAAAGAGGAAATTCCCAAAGTCACTGAAGTACTTAGACAAGGATGGAACTTCTTTATTCCGATCTTGGTCTTGATGGGATTCTTAATGTATGGGTTTACCCCAACCTTTGCTGCCTGTGCTGGTATAGCAGCGATAGTTGTTTCTAGCTGGCTGAACAAATATACTAGGATGGGCTTAAAAGATATAGTCGACGCCCTTGCCTTGGGCGCTCAAAATATGGTTACTACCGGGGTCATTCTGTTATGCTCTGGAATCGTCATCGGTATAGTTCTTCTCGTAGGCATGGGAATCAAATTCTCTATGCTTATATCTTCACTTGCCGGCGGAAGCCTTTTCTTAACCATTATCTTAATTGCGCTGGCCTCGTTAGTCTTGGGGATGGGTCTGCCGGTAACAGCATCATATATCGTACTCGCCGTATTAGCTGCGCCAGCAATGACCATGCTGGGCTCAAGTTTATTAGCAGCCCACATGTTAATCTTTTGGTATTCTCAGGACGCCAATGTAACTCCTCCGGTCTGTTTGGCGGCCTATTCAGCAGCGGGAATATCAGGCAGCAAGCCCCTGGAAACTGGTTTTGAAGCATGGAAGCTAGCTAAGGGGCTCTATATAATTCCATTACTCTTTGTTTATACTCCCATACTCTTTGAAGGATCTATCGTAATGGTTATTGAAACCGTAATTACATCCCTTTTAGGTTTATTTTGCTTTGCGTTATTTTTTGAAGGATATTTCGCTAAAAAACTAAACATTCTTGAAAGAATTCTGAGTATAATAGCATCTTTCTTGTTGCTTTATCCAAATATTAAATTCCATGCGGGAGGATTAATATTATTTGCCTTAATTTTTGCCTTTCAAAAATTGGCTCAACAAAAAGTCCCTGAGCTTGATTCGCTTCAATAGCGACCACTGGTTTATTAAAGAGGTAATTCGCAACTAAAAATAGGATAGACATACTACGTCCATGATTAACAATAAAAAAGCCGTGGACTTAACCACGGCTTTTTTATTGTTAATCTACTGCCCACCTGTCGCAGACATATGGCAGAATAAAATGTATTTTATTTATAAATTGTAAGAGAAATTACTTCAAGACGTTTTTAAAATTTCGTGAGCCCACAGAGAGGCTTTGGTAAAACAAATGGCTGTCTCAGAAGGGTCAAGCCCCAAGACCTCGATTAGTTCAGCCACTTTTGGCCAATCACCTTTCTCCTGAGCCCGAGCCAAGTCCAACCATCTGTGACATGGATGTTCTTCATCAATCAGGCCTTTCTTAATATCTTCATCTAAAGGCAACTCCTGCACTAGCTCAGTCATCGGCTGTTTCAAAAGTACATCTAAAAGAGATAAAAAACCCAACAAAAACATGGCCTCCGGCTCCAATTTACTCTGCCCTTTCAAGGCCAAAAGTTGCAAAAAACGCCCCCTTTGAGCAGAAAGAAGGACCACCTCTCTACCGCTTGGGCCGATACTCATCTCAGACAAAATGACTACTCTCAACCACTTTAGTAATCTTTTTTTTCCCAGCAAAGTCATGGCCCTGGTTATGGATTTGATTTTATTGCTCAAGCCAAAGGCAGCAGAGTTTATGTACTTTAGAAGACGATAGGTCAGAGAAACATCTCTTTGCACAATCTCAGCCATTTTGGAAAATTCAAAGTCATCCCTGCTCAACTCCTTCAATAATCGTAGCTTGGTCAGTTCCTCAACTGACAATTTCTTCCCGGCAAGAACCTCTGGTCGGCTGAAAAAGAAACCTTGAAAGAGATCAAAGTTCAAACGCTTTGCCAGCTTGAACATACGTCCATCTTCCACTTTTTCTGCTAACATCTGACAGGAATACTTCTTTAAGCGAGCAGCCAGCTCCTCAAACTGAGCTCTGGTTAACTGCATCACATCCACCTTGACCACATCAGCTAACGTTAGCAAAGGTTCATAGCCTGGCTGGCCAACAAAATCATCCAGAGCCAGTAAATACCCAGCTTGTTTTAACCTTTTACATGCTGCGATTATTTCTGGTTCAGGCTTAACAGTCTCCAAGATTTCAATGACACTTGTCTCAGGGGGAAGGGCAAAAGCGAAGTCTTCGATAAGAAGGTTCTTGGGAAAATTGATCAGGCATTTTACATTTTCCGGCAGTCCAAATTTTGCCAAAGCAAACCCATCAGCAATAACCTTTTGTGTAGCTAACTCGCCGTCGACAACATTGGCCGTGTTCATTTCCTGACTGTGTCTAAAGAGCAGTTCATAACCCCAAATATCTTGCTCTCGGTCAAATATGGGCTGCCTAGCCACAAAAATAGGTTCCCAAAAATCTTCTTTATTCATTTATGGTACCAACGCGGACTGATTTAAACCAGTTTGCGCATCAAATCCATACATTAAGTTGGCATTGGCAATGGCTTGGCCTGATGCTCCTCGACACAAATTATCTATGGCTGATACAATAATAAGTCTCTCTGTACGCTCATCTTTCACTAGCCCTAGGTCACAAAACATGGTTCCTCTGACATGGCGAGTCTCGGGCAAAATATTACGGGGAAGGATGCGTATCCAATTTTTATCTTTATAAAATCGCTTATAAATATTAATTATCTCATCAATGGAACTTTTTTTCTTTAAAGGAGCATAAACCGTTGTTAAAATCCCTCTATTTATCGGCAGTAAATGCGTACTAAAAGAAACCAAAATTTCTTTTCCGCAGGCAAAAGTTAGCTCCTGTTCAATCTCAGGTGTATGTCTATGTTTACCCAAATTATAGGCTCGGAAATTATCATATACTTCACAAAAAATAGTCCCTATTTTTGCCGACCGTCCTGCCCCAGAAGCACCGGACTTACTATCAATAATAATTTGCTCACTATCAATAAGTTCAAATTTAAGGGCAGGATATAAGGCTAAAATTGCCGATGTAGGGTAACATCCGGGGTTGGCTATAAGTCTGGCCTGCGCAATATCTGCCTCATATATTTCTGGAAGACCATAAACAGCCTCTTGCAAAAACTCTTCTTGGGTATGTTCCACATTATACCATGTAGCATAGACCTCTTTATCTTTTAGCCGGAAATCCGCACTTAAATCAACAACTTTAACCCCAAGCTTTAAAAATTCAGCTGCTATATTCATAGCCGTTCCATGCGGCACAGCCAGAAAAACCAAGTCGCAATCTCTGGCCATAAGTTCCGGATCCGGTATAGTAATAGGCAAAAGGCCCAAGCTTGTGCCCTCCAGGAAAGGATAAATCTCCTGCAGGGCCCTGCCCGCCTCCTGCCGCGAAGTAACCTGAACCAGTTCAAAATAAGGATGATACTGTAACAGGCGAACCAGTTCCATGCCTGTATAACCAGTTACCCCAACTATCCCTACAGCTATTTTTCCCATCTTTTCTATCCCGGTTAAAGTTTAAAAAAATAAAAAAACTAAAGGCATAAGACGCAAAAAAATCTCTCCAGCAATTTAGCTTATGTCCTGCGCCTTACGCCTTTGCTGAAACAGCTAATTTACTTTGCCTTTTGCACAAACTTCATTCGTACTTCAAAGAGAACATCCTTAAGCAGTCGATCTTCTTGAGGTGTTAAATTGCCCCTAGTCTTTTCCTCAAGCATGGCCAAAACATCAATAGTATGCTTGGCCATGGCCATGTTGACATTTACCTGTCCGGATTCCGGCTCAGGTACCTCTCCTAAATGCATAAGGGCTGACGAACTTAAAGAAAGAACAAAAGTGGTAAAATTAACCTTAGGCAAGTTCGTAGTCTCTTGCTTTGCTGCCTGTTCATAATCTTTGGCCATTTTCTTTCGCTCTATTTTTTTAGCTTCACTTTCAGGAGGTACCTCCTGACTCTCATCATCAAACCTGATTCTGCGATCATTGACCTTTATCTTTTCACTTTCCTGACTCATCTAACGGCCCTCCTTGGATTGTAATTGTAATTCGACGTGCATATTTTTAGTTGTTTTCAGGTTCGCTTATTACCTTTTCATAAACACTCATGGCCTGCTCCAGATAGTCTCTGGAGCCTGAATGTCCCCCGCAAGCCACAAAAGCCTGACGTAAGGCATAAAGCCCTGCCAGAATATCCGACCAATCCACATAGCCCATATGCCCAATACGCACGATTTTACCCTTTAACTGGTCCTGCCCACCAGCCATGACCACTCCATACTCCTGCGCAGCCACTTTTAAAACCTTCACACCATCAATACCGGGAGGAAGGAGAACAGATGTTAGTCCTAATGTATAATCATCCTTGACCAGCGGTTCAAGACCTATGGCTGTAACACCTGCTCGTGTCATCTCTGTCAAGGCCTTTTGTTTTTTATAGATATTCTTGAGCCCCTTGAGCTTAAAATATTCCAGACATTCTTTTAGACCCACGATTAGATTGATAGCCGGGGTAAAATTGGTCTGGTTCTGCAAACTTCTTGCTTTTTCTTTAAGCAGATTAAAATAAAAACTTTTCGGACCAATAGCCTTAACGCGCTCCCAAGCCTTTGGGCTTAAGGCAATAAAAGCAAGACCAGGGGGAAGCATAAGGCCCTTTTGCGAACCGGTTAAAAGACAGTCTATGCCCCACTTATCCATTGGACAAGGAGAAATTCCCACGGCTGAAATACCGTCCACTACCAAAAGCTTATCCTTTGCCTGGCAAAGCTCTGCCAGGTCTTTGATGGGATGGAGCACTCCAGTTGAAGTCTCCGAGGCCTGGACCAGAACACCCTGAATATCCGGCCAGCGGGAGAGGGCATTTTCTACTTCTTCCTTCGTTATTGCCTGGCCCCATTCTACAGGCAGAGCTACCACCTCCAAGCCATGTGACTGGGCAATATCTGACCAGCGCTGACCAAACTTACCCCCCTCTACCACGAGCACCTTCTCGCCCGGGGCAAACAAGTTAGTCACAGCCGCAACCATGGCTCCGGTGCCAGAAGAGCTCAAGGTCAATACAGGCTCACGTGTCCCAAAAAGATAACGCAGGCCTGCCTGGTTCTCTGCCATTATTTTTTTAAATTCATCCTTGCGATGATGAAGCATGTCTCTGGATAGGGCCAGACGAACATTTTCAGGTAGTGGCGTTGGCCCTGGAGTTAACATTCTTAATTTATTCACAACTCACTCCTGTTTGAATTTTAAGTTTCAAGGGGCTACTAATCTTTCTAAGCAACCTCTTAACTTCACTTCATTAACTTCTACTAATGTGCCTCTCCCCAATTTTTACCAACTCCCCAATCCACTACCAGAGGAACCTTCAGTGTATAGACCCCGCTCATTATTTCAGAAAGCCTCTGGCCGGCATCCCGTGCATAATCCTTTTCAACTTCCAGGATAAGCTCATCATGGACCTGTAAAATAAGGTAGGCCTTAAACTTTTGTAAAACTTCATCCTTATCTACCAATATCATGGCTTTTTTGATTATATCTGCTGCAGATCCCTGGACCACGGTGTTAATGGCCATACGACGAGCCTGCCCGGCGACATTGGCATTTCTGGAATTTATTTCCGGAAGCAGCCTTCTTCGACCGGCAATGGTTGTTACATAACCTCTTTTTTCGGCCTCTTTCTGGATATGATCGTAAAATTCCTGGACCTTTTTTAATTTACTAAAATAAATTTGAATAAATTCCTTGGCCTCGTTTAAGGATATACCCAGTTCGCGGCTCAATTTTTGTGGCCCCATGCCATAGAGAAGACCAAAATTAATGGTCTTTGCCTTTCTACGTTCTCCAGGGGTTACTTCCTCGACAGGTTTATCAAAAAGCAGGGCAGCAGTCCGGGAATGGATGTCCTGGCCCAGCTCAAAGGCTTCCAAGAGGGTCTCATCTTCTGACATATGGGCCAGAATGCGCAATTCAATTTGAGAATAGTCAGCAGCTACCAGAAGTTTACCCGGAGCAGCCACAAAACATGACCTCATTCTGGGTCCAAACTCACCGCGAATAGGAATATTTTGTAGATTGGGTTCGCTACTGGACAATCTGCCAGTAGCCGTAGCAAGCTGGTTAAAATGGGTGTGCAGTCTCTGCCTCTCATCTACCTTTTGGGGCAAGGGTTCCAAATAGGTAGAGCGAAGCTTTTCCAGAGTTCGATATTTCAGAATCAACTCTATGATCGGATGTTCCCCGACTAAAGACTGTAAAGCAGCAATAGAAGTTGAGGGGGCCCCTTTAGGCGTCTTCCGCCTGGACTTAAGACCTAAATCATGAAACAAAACTTCAGCCAATTGCTGGCTGGAGCGAATATTAAATTTCTTTCCGGCCTGGGCATAAATTTGCTCGGTTAACTTGGCTAACTCTTCCTTAACCTCGGCTAAAAACTCTTTAAAAGCATGGAGGTCTATACGAATTCCCTTTTGCTCCATTTTCACCAAAACAGGAACCAGCGGAGTCTCCAATTCCTGCATGAGTTGATCTAGACTTGCCTGTGCTATTCTCGTCCTCAAAACCTGTCCCATCTTTAGCGTAGCCAGCCCCTTGCTCTCCTCACTCACCTCGATTTCTCCGGCAAAAGCCTGGTAAAGCCTTTTCCAGCTATAATTCCTCTCTTCGGGGTTTAAAAGATAAGCACTTAAAGATAGATCAAAAAAAGAACTGGTCGGCAAATCAAACCAAATTTTATCCTTTAGCAAAAGATCTTTTAAACTAGGGACAAAAATCTGGGCCCCTTGCAGGCTCGCCACTAATTGGCTTAGTGAACCAGCGCTTTCGCTAAATTCCAACTCCTTGGAATCCACGCCCAAAAACCATCTGTTTTGCTCAAAAAAAAGCCCTACCTCCTGATTACGAAAAGTAGTTGAGGGGTTAAGTTGTTGAGGAGTTGAGGAGTTAATAGGAAGCTTTATTGTATTCTCTCGAACCCGGACTCTCGAATCCAGAAACTCGGACCTCGCCGCCCCTGGTACTTCCTTAAGCAGGGACTTAAACTCGTATTCTTTTAGATAAGAAATCAAGGCATCGGTATCTATTTGCCCACACTTGAGGTCCTCAAGTTCTATCTCCTGACAGCAATCGGTTTTCAGACGTGTCAATTGACGATAACTTAGAAGATCATCTAAATGAGGCCTTAATTTCTCGGCCATCTTTGGCTTTAACCGATCATGACCTGCCCGCAACTCTTCCAAAGAAGGGAAGTCTTTAAGCAAGGCTAAAGCTGTCTTGGGCCCAACACCGGGTACGCCAGGAATGTTGTCCACTTTATCCCCGACCAAGGCCTGGAAATCCGGCCATTGCTCGGGCTTAAGTCCCTGCTGAGCGACAAATGTTTCCAGAGTGATCAACTTTTCTTTTTTCTGCCCGGGGTCCCAAACGAATACATTTTTATCCAGAAGCTGCCATAAATCTTTGTCCGAGCCGACTATAACTATTGGATAATCTTGCTTAAATCTATGTGTCAGACTAGCAATACAATCATCTGCCTCTACCCCTTCCAAGACTTTGGTCATCAGCCCCAGGCTTCTTACTCCCTGCAAAAGAGGCTCGATCTGCAGAGCCAGGTTCTCTGGCATCTTCAACCGATTGGCCTTATAGGGCTCAAAAAGTTCATGCCGGAAAGTAGGACCCTTGCCATCCAGAAAGAAACCCAAAAACTTTGGGCTTTCCTCTTTAATAATCTTAAAAAGCATGCGTAAGACAATATAGATGGCATTGGTGGGGAAACCATCAGCGCGCTTTAAATCCGGATAAGCATAAAAGGCTCGATATAAAAAAGAACTCCCATCGACCAGAAATATAGGCTCTCTCGTCAACTTTAACCTGGTTCTGATGCTTTCTACAGTTTTTGGCTTTTGCCTTCTTTTCATTTTTGCTTATTGAATGGTTTATTATTAGTCTATTGGTGGTAGGAAGAAAGGTTAAGGCGGTTTGTAACCTTTGTAGGTTGGTAATTTATCTAATCCCCTCTCAACCTCTCATCATCTCAGCTTCTCACCCTCTTGCCTTTTTTGTCCTTTTGCCTTTTTGTTTTCTATAGTCTCCCAATCTTTGCCAGATAAATTGCTGGGGGTGGGTTCGCTCCAATTTACTCAAAGGGATCTCTGCCCTAGCCATGGACCTATGGCCACCGGCCGGCCCGCAATCACCAAACATCTGTTCGGCCATTTTACCCATATCTCGGCGCAAGCCATCCCCTCGAAAAATTACTACGAGTTTGTCCTCGTGTAATCCACTGACCAAGTCCCAGGAAACATTGTGAATCCTTAAGAAAAAATCAGCCAAAATAACTAGAATATCAGCAGAGTCCACTGTGCCCATGAACACACTTAAACCCTGGCCCAAAATCTTTACCTTTTTAAAAGCCTGGGAAAAGTACTTGAGCCATTCCTTGCGAAACTCCGAACGGACAATCTTCTGCAGGAGAAGGGGATTGTAGAATTTAGTCAAATACCTAAAAGCACGAATATCCACATCACTAAACGGACGCTCAAAACTCTGGGTATCAGTCTTGATGCCATAAACCAAGGCCGTGGCCAAAAGCTTACCTGGCCTGATTTTTAAATTATACAAATATTCGGTCATTAAAGAGCTATTCGCTCCATACTCCGGCCTGATCTCGTGAAATTCAGCCTGAAGCGACTCATCTTTTAACGGATGATGATCTAAAACAATTGAAAAATCTATATTCGCAAAATCCGGATGATGATGGGGCTGAGAATCCACCATGGCAAATTTATCATATTGGGCCTTAAGAAGGGGGGTCAACTTCTGTGTGGGAATGCGTAGTAGTTTGATCATGGTTAAGTTGTCCGGCCTGGACACTTCATTGACATGTGCAATACCCACTCCCCGTACTCGTCTGGCCATAATGCGTTTCAAAGCCATAGCTGAAGCCAATGCATCGGGGTCAGCATTGATAACAATAAGCCAACGCTGATCTTTTTCAAATAACCCCAATAATTCTTTGATTTTTTGATCTAAGTTGCGAAAGTATGCCATTATTTAAGTAGAGGTATAAGGTTTAAGGATAACTCAACAAACGCTATTTTATCCGCACAGGAATCCCAGCCAGGACCAAATAGACCTGCGCGCACAACCTAGCCAGATTTTGATTAACATCTCCCAAAGCGCGCACAAATCGACGCATCTCTCCGGAAACTGGTATAGGACCAAGACCTATTTCCGAACTAACGAAGATTATCTCCTGTCCCTGCCAGTTTTTTAAAAGAGAGAAGAAATCTTTAATCCCTTCTTCCAATTTTCCCTGTTCAAAAAGGGAAAAAAGCCAAAAATCCAGACTATCCACCAAAATGGTGGCCCAATCCTTCTCCCTGGCCTTTAAACAAACACTTAAATCAGTTCCAATCTCGTGGACAAAAAGCCTAGGATCTCTTTTTAATCTATGATCTTTTATCTGTTTTTTGAACTCAAAATCAAAGCCTTTGCCGGTTACTATAAGTAAATGAGGGCTTTTCCCCTTAAGCAGTAACTCCAGGCCAAAATCGCTTTTCCCGGACTTATTTCCGCCAAGGACCAAGCTAAACAAGCTCTATCCCCCAGGAATGCAGCCAGTCAGTTAACATCTGCTTAGAGTGGACAAACTCGGCAAGGCTGAAAACTTCCAGAAGCAGAGTTGTCCCTGCCCTAACCTGCTCTAGAATGCAGCGCAACAATTCTTTTCCTTCCTCATTTAATTTCTCTAATCCATAGTGTTTTTTATCTATCTCCAGCCCATAAACATGTAACAGCCTAACCCTCTCCCATAACGTGGGCAAGTCTAAAAGAGACCACTGATCATATGCCAGAATATGCCCTAAATCCAGACATACTCCAAGATTTTTAGCACACACCACATCCCAACACCCAGTCAAGCTATTCTCGGCTATATTTTCCACCAACAAATCCTGCCATCTTAATTCCCATTTGCTCCCTGTCCCCGCTTCCCCTTTTCCCCGCTTCTCAAGTCTACCCCCCCACAAAGAGGCAAATGCATCCAAGTCTCTTTCATTTTCCGGGGGATGAAGAACAAATTTATCCGGACCTAAAAAGTGCACCTTTTGTAGTAACTTTGTGGTCAAATTAAAAACTTCTTCTGCCCCGAGAGTCCAATCATAGTTCAGGGGCAAATGGACATGAAACTTAAGATTTAAAGCTGCAACTTCGGACGGTATGTCCTGACTTGTGTAGTTTAAACAAGCCTCTGTCTCAAATAAAGTCAGGCCTACTTCCCGAACCTTATCTTTTAAAACCAGACAATTTTCACCGACCGTCCCGGGAATGACATATGACGGTGCTGCCAATTGAAAAAATTTCCTGCTCATTTCAGAGAAAATCTCACATCACTAGCTTGATTTCTCTCTTAGAGAGATATAAGTGCCCTTTCTAATTTATATTGTTTATAGGGTATATATTTTGCAAAAAATCATCTAGCTTTCCGGCTCCAAGTACCAAACTCTATCCCGCAACGATACGGTGCCTGCTAAAACCAGGCAAACAAACATTATGAACAAAATTAGAAAATTCTTTCAACATAATTTTAACCCGCTGCATATTTATTGCCGCTTACGCGATGTAGGTCTTGAGCCGGCACTGGCCCTACGGGTGAGTCTGGCTTATGAACGTTATATATATAAATTTATCTTAAAATAAACTCCGTCTTTTTTCTCTTTTCTGCTTATGGGCCTTAGCTACGGTTCTGGTCACCATTTCTTTTGGCAATTCGTTTAAAAAACGCGAGGCCTTGAGTCGCAAGCCTTTGCCGAAGACTTGTCTGGACCTAGCCAAACTTAGAAACAAAAAACTCCGGGCCCGGGTACAGGCGACATAAAGGAGCCTGCGCTCTTCCTGCTCCTCAGTCTTCTCCTCATAACCGCTGTGATCACCAAGCAATAAATCCAAACCAATAAAGGGCATAATCCCATCTTCTAGGCAAGGCAAAAAAACAGCCTCAAACTCTAGGCCCTTGGCTGCATGCATGGTCATCACTCTTACTTTTTGTGCCCTTGTGCGTACTGCATCCAATTCACTTTCCAAGCGAATATAATTTAACAGCCCTGCCCAGCCATTATGCTCTGCATAGGCCTTTTCCAACTCTTTGAATGCCCGACTCTGCCAGAATATGCGGTCAAAAGGTGGAATATCCTTGAGATAAGCGGCCATTCCTTTAGGCCCCTGGGCCAAAACCTTTTCCGGGCAATCAAAGACATCTTTATCATCAATAACCCCTAAGACCCGACTCACAGCCCTTAGGATCAACTCCACTCGAGGCTCCTTGTAAAATATTTCCTGTTCGGGCACACAATAGGGTATACCCAGTCTCTTCAAGCTAGCCGTAAGGGACGGGATCAAAGCCTTGAAGCGGACCAAAATGGCTATATCCCCTGGAGAAAGTGCCTGCTGTGTCTGCCTCATATCCTGTTCCCAGTGTGCAGTCCCACCAATGAGACACTTAATCCTGTCACCTATCCAATTTGCTTCCTGAGTGGCTGTAGGGGCCTGAAAAACAAAGAGCTGGCCGGTACCTTTCTGATGCGCCTTCAAGGCTGGAGTATCAGGGAATAAAGCCGTGGAAAAATCTAATATTTCTTGGGTTGATCTGTAATTTTGAGATAAATTAATGACCTTAAGCTCGGGCCAGATGTTCTTTAGGTTCTCCTGGATATCGGTCACTGCACCGCGGAAACCATAAATGGATTGTTTTGGATCGCCAATACCAAAAAAACCTTCCCCTGCCGGACCAGCCAGCCTTGTAATTATTGACAATTGCAGAGAAGACAAATCCTGGATTTCATCTACCAATACCTGAGTAAAGGGACGGGCATAATTACCTCCCTCTATTTCTTCCAGCCAAAACTCCAGCAAGTCCGCATAATCTACCAGGTTTAGATCCTGTTTCAAACGCATATAGGCCTGACCATAAGCACTATTATATGACTCCCTCTTTTCCCGAGCCAGGTTATATTCCTGCCAGGCTTTTTTTAATTCTACCCCCTTAAGTTCCGGGTTGGCCTGAGAAAATACTTTTTTGGCCTCTTTTTCCTCCAGGATCAGGGGCTCGGTCTGGTGAATCTGCTGCCAATATTCAAAGGCCATGGCATGGAGAGTCTCAGCCCTTGGCAGGGTTTCTTTTTCTCCGCGAAGTTTAGCCAGCCTCTCCTGAAGTTCTCTGGCTGCTTTACGAGTAAAGGTTAAAATCAATATATGTCTTGGGTTTACTCCCTCGCCCAGCAACCTGTTCACTCTACCCATCAAAGTCTGGGTTTTTCCTGTTCCAGGTCCAGCTAGGACAAGAACCGGACCTGGCCCCGCAACTATAGCCTGTTTTTGTTCCGCATTATAGGCCAATTCCAGAACTGTTTCATCGTGTTTGTCATCTTGTAGAGAATAAATTATTTGCTTTTGCTGTTTGTTCTCTCTTTCTGGTCGAGGGAGATCAACAAAAAAACGTCCGCTTTTAAATTCCTGTTTCTCCTTGGCCGAAAAGACAGAAATCTTCCCATACTGACCATCAAAGCCAGGTTCACGAAAAACCTCATTATTGCGCATCCTGGAGATGCCCAAGGCCAGTGGGGGAGAGAAACGCTTTAACTCGTCCACGGGAACTTTTTGCAAGATAGCCAGCTCTGAGCCAAACTTGTGAATCAACTTATAATAAAAGGAACGCACTTTTTTGGTCTTTGGGCCTACGCCCATAAACTCAGCAATAATTTCTGGCAAGGGGATAATAGAGCTAAACCCCGGCTGTCCAGGTGGCTGCACGGGATTTTCCCTGTCGGCAAGACTTAAGACCCGGTTCAAGACCCCCACAGTCAAAGGCTGTCCACACTTAGGACAAATGCCCCCTTTGGCTCTGGTCTGTCTTGGCTCCATAACCACCCCGCACTTCCTGTGTCCATCCAGGTGGTATTTACCTTCTTCAGGAAAAAACTCCAATGTGCCCAAAAAACGATGGCTTAAGCCCTCCCGACGTAAGGCGTGATAAATCCCAGCATAACTAATCTCTCCCTGAAAAATATTTGCCTCCCTGGCTAGGTTCTCCCCGGAATGGGCATCAGAATTGGATATCAAAGTGAAGGAATCCAGCTTACTCCACAGCCAATTCATTTCAGGATCAGATGACAAACCTGTCTCCAGGGCAAAAATATAACTGGACAAATCGCCGAAACACTCTTCTATACTGTCAAAACCAGACTTGGAACCAAAAATGGAAAACCAGGGAGTCCAGATATGGGCAGGGACAACAAAGGCCATGGAATCAATTTCCAGGACTATTTCCAGCAGATCACGAGAATCAAGTCCTAAAATAGGCCGACCATCGGATTTTAAATTACCTACCTGAGAAAGCCTTTTATTTAATTCTTCTGCTTTATCAAAACTTGGCACAAAGACCAGGTTATGAACTTTGCGAACCTTGCCTCCACGCTTATAGATAGAGCTAATCTCTGCAGTAAGAATAAACCTGGTCGTGGATTTAAGCTGATTATCAAAACCGGGTATTTCACCTCCCAAATCAGGGTCTTCTTTCAAGTAGAGCAGACCATCCTCACCTTGCTCTAAATGCTCTTTGAGCATGGCCATCCACCCCGGATGAGTAAAGTCTCCGGTACCAATAACATCTATCCCTTTGACTTTCGCCCATGCTGCCAGATTCAAAGGAGTCAACTTCTTGCTCGTAGCTCTGGAAAAACAAGAATGAACGTGAAAATCGACTAGAAATACTTTCATAGATATAAAAAAACTAAAGTTATAAAGTTAAAAATCCTCCCACCAAAAGTGGAATTCTCCTTAAATTAACGACATTGACTAAGTGCTTAGTGATTTATCAAAGATGACCTAAAATTTCTGACTAAACAGGCCTTAGTCCCTCCGGATTCGCCTGCCTCCAGCTCAATAAACGATCCGTTAAGACCAGCCAACCGTTGAGCAATAGCCAACCCCAATCCCGTACCCTCTTTTTTTGTGGTAAAAAAAGGATCAAAAACCTTTTGTTTAAGTTCATGGTTAATTCCAGGCCCATTATCCTTTATTACTAAACGCTCTTCATTACCTTTCCGTTCCCAAAAAATCATCACCTTTGGCGCATCCTTATCTTGTACAGCTTGCAAGGCATTTAAAAGTAGATTTAAAATCACCTGATGTAATTGATTTCTATCCCACTCCCACGTGGCTTGGTCAAGATTTTCGTTTACTTCAATACTCACATGCGGATATTGATTCTGGAGCACCTGGATGCATTCTTCTACCACATCTCCCAGCTTTACTTTTTCTTGATGTCCTTGCCTTGGCCTGGCAAAGACAAGAAAATCCTTGAGTAGATTGTCCAATCGGTCAATATCTCGCAAAATCACTTGTGTCAGGCGATCTGCATATTCTTTCTCCAGATTTTTTTGTACCAAAAGCTGCAAGCTGGTCTTTATCCCAGCCAAAGGATTTTTCATCTCATGGACCAGGCCCGCGGCTAACTCGCCCACACTGGCCAATTTTTCCATTTGCTGTACCCGTCTTTCCAACTGGCGATACTCAGTAATATCTCTAAAAATAACCAGATAAAGGTTCTCATCTGGCACAGATGTTACGCGAATGCCCAAAATCCGACCGTCTTTTAACTGGATCTCTCTCAACTTAGGTCTTCTGTCTCGGTTTTCATGCCAGTAAAGAAAAAGCTCCGGGCTTAACTCTTTCAGAGGCCTTTTCAATGCCAACTTTACATCTTTGACGCCTAAAAATTCCTGTGCTTTTTTGTTAAGGGCAGAAATGTGCCCCCTTTCATTCAAGACCAATAACCCTGAAAGCATCCAGTCAAAGACCTGCTTCTTCAGACTCTCAGCGTGACCAAGAGCGACCTCTTGCTGTAAAAGCTTGAGGATCAGGTCTTCTTCCTGGTCTTTACCCAGCCTGACAAGAACATTAACCAGAATAATAGCCAGGAAGTGCAGGAAAAGATTGTAGGTCAACTCACTTGGCTCATAGATATCCTGCCCCCAAAACTTGGGATAAATATATTGGGTTAATGTCATACAAGTAAAAAAAAGACCGATTAACAGGCTGGCATATAAAGCTACTTTTTGGCCTAATGTCCGGCCATATAAAAAAATGATCACCAAAAACAAAAAACCAAAACCGCTCTTTATTCCACCTGTAAGCAGAAGCAAAAATGAAGCCAAGAAAATATCAGAAGCAAGTTGAAGCAAAAAGAAAAAACGTAAGGAAGTGAAATATTTCCAGGTCACCAGGAACAGAACATTCAGTCCAAAACCAAAAACCAGAAAGGTGGTCAGCAATTCCTGCCTGGAGTGGACAAAATAATTCACCGGTTGAATGAGCTCGAGCCAGGCCAGTGAAACTGGGACCAAAATAAGCACCAATAAGGCCAACCTGAGCACACAGACTTTAACTACTATCCTTTCCAGGATGGGGCTCACGGAAAAATTTTTAGTTTCGTCCACAGTCGGTTTTATCACCTTGTAATTTTCTTAAAGTATGCTCCAGGGCCGGCAATATAGTGCCCAAGTTTTCTTGAACAGCCTTGGGACTGCCAGGCAAGTTGACAATCAGACTTTCATGAAGCGTACCCACCACCGCCCTGGAAATCATCCCATGCACTGTTTTGGTCAGGGCCGTACTGATCATGGCCTGTTCAAAACCCGTCAGCCTCTTCTCAATTACTGCAAGAGTCGCCTCAGGAGTGATATCCCTGGGACCGACTCCCGTACCTCCTGTTGTCATAATAAGATCAATACCCCAAAAAAGGGCCAAATGCGTAAGCAGGGCCTTTAACTCGTAGCTCTCATCCGGCAGGACAAACCCATGGACCATGGAAATGTTAATTTTCTGGGCAACAAGCTTAGCAATAAGGGGACCGCTTTTATCCTCGCGCAAGCCCTGGCTCCCCTTATCACTTAAAGTAATCCAAGCCAGAGAATAACCATGCTTATATACGCAGAGCTCCATTGAACCGTTAATAGATATGTCTTTGATCACTCTGGCGGCAAAAAGGAGATAATTTTTACCGTCAGGACCTGGGACCCATCTTTTGTCTATAATCTGAAAGAAGTTCTCTGCCTCTCCCAAATAGAGACCAACCTTTAACTCCTTAGCCTCACCGAAACAAGTTAGAAGCGGGGTAGAGTGTAAGAGTAGGGGAAAACTTATGGGTTCCTGTGGGTAAACCGCAGTCCCTAAACCTTGAGACTCAAGCTTTGGGCCAACCACCTGGAAATAAACAGTTTCCCCATGTCTTAGGTGAATCTCCTTATCCACACACAAAGTAAGTCTTGCTATCATCGCTCAGTCTCCATCACGCTAGTAACACGGCAATAATTCCGGACAGAAAAATACCATCAAAAGTCCCGGCCCCGCCAATTGACAAAAGAGGGGCCTGGATTGTGTCCATCGTTTTTCTATCTAACAAGTGCATAATATCAGCGCCAATAAGAGTCCCTAAACTCCCTGCGATGTATGCCACTTGAGGCTCAAGCCCTTTAGGGGCAAAAATCCATACGCAGAGGACAGTTATCAGAGGAGGAAGCAAAAAAGGAATGCCAATACCCAGTCCAGGGATTGGCTTAGCTAATTTATAAGTAGATAAACAGACTATAATCAAGCTTATGCCTAAGCCTAATGATACTCCTGTTTGGGTTATAAAATAAATGGACAACAAACAGGGGATCAAGCATCCACCTACATTAACGGCAATAATCTGCTTGATCGTGGTCAATTCAAAACCATACACCGGGATACGGTAATGACGCCACATTCCTTTCAAATCAATTGGCTCAGAAGGTTTACGAACAATGGTCCTGGAATAAATAGGAATGTTAATGAGACTCCCTACAAGGGTAGCTAGTAGGATAAAAAAAACCTGGCCTCCCGAAAGACCCAACTTTGAAAAGGCCACAGTTATAGCTCCGATCTGTATAAGAACAAAAAGAAAAATTATAACCAGAAAAAAGATTATAAAGACAACTAGTAAGAAAGGAAGAAAGAAAAGTGGATTGCGAAACATAACATAAACCTACGTTTATAAAAGTTTGGAGTTTAAAAAAATAAATTCTAAACCTATTTCAACATGTTATAAATAACAAAACTTACTTTTTTAAAAAATCCCTCTCTATTAGGACCAATCTAGCTCTACAACTCTAAATATCAGTCTAAATAAATCTACCAAGAAACCTCTGGCAGGTCAAAAATACTTTTAAGAGTCTGTGGGCAAACCCTTACTTAAGAGGACAATTTTTCATATTTTTTTCAATACTGATTTCTTTCAAGCTGGTGCAAATGCCTGGAGCCATCTATAGCTTGCTTGCGGGCAGAGCATAATGGGATATTTTGGGTAAACAAAATAGTCTTTTAATTATACCTACGTTTTGCGATTTTCACCCGATGGGTGAGATTGCCACGGACAGCTTCGCTGCCCTCGCAATGACGAACTCGCTCCTGTCATTGCGAGGAGCGAGCGTGAGCGAGGCGACGAAGCAATCTCAAAGTTTGAACTGCAAAAAAATCGTTCAATTTAAACTATAGATAGTTATTATGGCAAATAGCCCCGGAATATTTAGCCTTGTCACCCCGATGCTCTGCTTATCCGCAAGCTTCGCCAAGATGGGTTTCCCAGCCCTTTACAAAGCTTTCAAGAAACCAGTATTTTTAACCTGGTAGTCAAAATGGGTTTGGCCACAGACTCTTAAAACAAAAAAGCACCCGAAGAAAATTCTTCAGGTGCTTTTTTGTCTCTTTGATGTTCTATTTTTAACCGCCTAAATAGGCCTTTCTAACCTCTGGATTTTCTAGTAGATTCTTAGCGCTGTCCTCCAGAACAATCTTACCTACTTCCATAACATAACCACGGTGTGCAAGTTTTAGTGCCGCCCTGGCATTTTGCTCTACCAAAAGAACTGTCACTCCACTCTCATTGATCTCTTTAATGGTTTCAAAAATTGATTTCACCAAAATAGGCGCCAAGCCCAGACTCGGCTCATCTAGCAGAAGAATTTTTGGATCGGCCATCAAGCCCCTGGCTATGGCCAACATTTGCTGTTCTCCGCCACTCAAGGTCCCGGCCAATTGTTCTTTTCTTTCTTTAAGACGTGGAAAAAGGTCAAATATCCAATCTAAAGTTCTCTGTATCTTTTTTTCATCAGTAACTGTGAAAGCGCCCAGATTTAAATTCTCCTGTACGGTAAGCGTGCTGAATACCCGCCTCCCCTCTGGTACCTGAGCAATACCCAGCCTCACGATTTCGTGAGCACGTAGTTTATGTAATTCCTGTCCTTCAAAAATTATCCTGCCCTGACTTGGTTTTAGTAGTCCACTAATGCTCATCAATGTAGTTGACTTTCCTGCTCCATTGGCTCCAAGAATGGCCACGATCTCGCCTTGACGCACTCTCAAATTTATACCGTGCAAGGCCTCAACATTTCCGTAATGCACTCTCAAATTTTCCACATTAAGCAGCATAGACTAATCCTCATCCGCCCCCAGGTATGCCTCGATAACCCTGGGATTTTTCTTAATTTCTTCAGGAGTTCCTTCGGCAATCATTGCACCGTGCTCCAAAACAACAATATGTTCACAAATACGCATAACCAAATTCATATCATGCTCAATTAAAAGCACAGTGATACCACGCTGCTGAATCTGACGAATCAGTTCAACCAACTCCTGTGTTTCCTGATCATTCATTCCACCAGCTGGTTCGTCTAGAATGAGTAGTCTAGGCGTAGTTGCCAGGGCCCTGGCAATTTCCAAAAGCCTTTGGTTCCCATAAGATAAATTTTTGGCCTTTTCCTCCATCTTTTCCTTTAAACCAACAAATTCCAGCTCTTTTAATGCCGCAATCAAGGCTCTTTGCTCCTCCTCTCGCTGGCTCGGAGGTCTGAACATTCCTGCCAATATTCCTGACTTCATGCGACAATGTCGACCTGCCAACACATTTTCCAGTGCTGTAAGGTTTTGAAAGAGTCTAATGGTCTGAAAAGTCCTGGCAATTCCAAGCGAAACTATCTTATGCGTCGGCATTTTTACCAGATTCTGGCCATCGAAAATAATCTCGCCCTGGTCTGGTACATAATTGCCAGTGATCAAGTTAAATACAGTTGTTTTACCAGCTCCATTAGGCCCAATCAATCCCACTATCGCTCCCTCTTTAACGTCAAAGCTGACATCATTAACCGCCAACAAGCCACCAAAAGTTTTTGTCAGGTTTCTTAAACTCAAAAGGCTCATAGGGTTTTATCTCCGTAGTTTATTTTATCCAGAGCGTATTTTCTGGGCAAAGGAGGTAGTATCCCCTGAGGTCTAAAAATCATCATCACGACCATTGCCGCACCAAAAACAAGCATACGTGCACTGGCAAACTGTCTAAACAACTCTGGCAGGCCTATAATTAGGAATGCTCCTAAAATCACTCCTCGAATACTTCCAGCTCCTCCCAAAATTACAATAGTAAACAAAATAACGGACTCCCAAAAGGAAAACGATTCCGGAGATATAATTGTCATTTTAGCCGCATAGATATTGCCAACCATTCCGGCCCAAAATGCACCAAGTACAAAGGCTATCAATTTGTAATATGCTGTATCAATACCACTACCTTCGGCAGCAACTTCATCTTCCTTGATAAAGTTCAGTGCGCGTCCAAACCTGGAGTTTTCAAGACGATGAAACAGAAATACACTTATACCTAGAAAAATCCATATATAGTAATAAAACTCTTGTGGTCTGCGAATAATAAAGCCAAAAAGATTAGGCCTGGAAATACCAAAAATACCGTTAGAGCCACCTGTAATACCAAAAATATTATTTATTAAGGCAATACGTACAATCTCTACAATTCCAATTGTCACTATAAGAAGATAGTCTCCGCGCAAATGAATAATTGGTTTAGCCACCACGAGAGCAAACAGAGCAGCCAAAATCCCACTTAGAGGCATAAGAAAAATAATGGGAACATGGTACATTGTGTTTAATATAGCGGTGGTATAGGCTCCTATAGCATAAAAAGCTGCATGTCCCATATGAAATAAGCCTGTATGTCCCAAGATAAAATTGAGGCTCAATGCCAGAATGGCATAAAGGCCTATGTTATTAATTACATCAACCCAGTATGTGTTTAAAAATAGGGGACACAATGCCAGAAGAACAATAACAATTGAGTTTATTATTATTTGTTTATTCATCATACTTTATCTGCCACCCTTTCTCCCAATATTCCGGTTGGTCTGACAATTAAAATTACAATTAAAACAAAAAAAGCAATTGCGTCTTTCCAAGCTATGGATATATAGGCTGCACCTAAAGCTTCGATGACTCCAAGAAGAAGTCCTCCAAGCATCGCTCCGGGAATATTACCTATTCCCCCGAGAACAGCGGCAATAAAGGCCTTTAAGCCGTATACCCAGCCCATAGTAAAATTTATTTGTCCATAATACATACCAACCATTACACCAGCTGCTCCACCAAGAGCCGGTCCGATAAAAAAAACAATGGAAATAATCTTGTTGACATCGATACCCATGAGTTTGGCAGCTCCCTGATCAATGGCTGCAGCGCGGATAGCTGTCCCGGTTTTGGTCTTTTGAACAAAAAAGTAAAGGGCTGCCATTAAAACCAACGAGGCTACCAGCATCAAGATCCTGATCAGGGGTATATCCAAGCCCATAATATTTACCGAGACCTTAGGTAGTATATTGTGTGGATAGACCCTGAACCTCGCTCCATAGATAAGCATAAGGGCATTGGCAAAAAATATAGATGCGCCAAGAGCGGAAACAACAGCAGACAGTCGATCAGCTTGCCTAAGCGGTCTATAAGCAACCCTTTCTAATAATACGCCAACTATTCCCACAAGGACCATAATCATCACAACCAACACCAGAACCCCTGTGACTGGTCCCAAGTAATTACTTAGGCCAAGTGAAGTAAGCAGAGTCAAGCCCAGATAAGCCCCAATAGTAAACAGATCTCCATGAGCAAAGTTGATCAGCTTCATTACTCCATAAACCATGGTATAACCTAAGGCGATCAAAGCATATATCCCGCCAATGGCCAGTCCATTTGTCAGCTGCTGAAAAAATAGCTCCATTTTCTCACCTATTTTAAATTTACGGAATAAATTAAACACAAAAAAAGGGCGCTAACCCAACCTTATTTAGCGCCCTTTTACAGTTGATTACGGTTGAAGTACAAACTTCCCATCTGCATCTACACGGTAGAGACGATACAAATCTCCTACCCGGTCTCCCTTGGAATTAAAAGAAATTTTTCCGGTCAAACCGGGCATATCCTTGAGTTCATTGTGCAAATAATCAGCCAGTCGATCAGGATCGGTTGATTTAGTACCTTTAATAGCCTCGGCAATGGCCAGGAATGCGTCGCCAGACAGTACTGCCCAGACTGAGCCTGGTGCACTTCCATACTTCTTGACGTAAGCAGCTAAGAACTCTTTGGCTTCTTTGGAATCCAAGTCTTGTGGAACTGGAGGGCTTAAGAAATAAAAACCCTCGGCCGCATCTTTCCCGGCAATCTTGACCAGATCGGGATTATTAGTTGCATCACCACCAATAAAAGGTACATTCCAGTTCATTTCTTTTTTCTGCCTCAGAAGCAATCCGGCCTCAGGATAATAGCCTGTGAAAAAAACTACTTCCGGATTTGCAGCTTTTAGCTTGGTTAAAATAGCGGTATAGTCTCTTTCTCCTGGGGTAAGGGCATCATAAAAAACTACTTCTAATCCTTTTTCCTCAAGCAGACTTTTCGCTTCATCAGCTAGTCCCTTGGAATATGTTGTATTGTCATGCAAGATAGCAATACGTTTATAGCCCATCTTCTCAAGATTTTTTACTGCCACACGGCCCTGTTCATCATCCCTGGGACATGTACGAAAGAAATATTTCAGTCCCTTTTCGGTTAACCGGATTGCAGTTGATCCATTGGCAATCTGGATAATCTTAAATTCATCAAAAATATTTTGAGATGCCTCTGTAACCGATGAGCCATATGTCCCAATGACACCCACGATATCCTGAGTTGCTAGCCTTTGTGCCGCCAAGGCAGCAGTTCTAGGATCACCGCCATCATCCTCTACCACAATTTCCACGTCAGCCCCCAAAAGGCCTCCTTGTGCATTAATATCTTCCGCGAGTAGTTCGACAATTTTTTTCATATCCTGGCCTTCACTAGCCCATGACCCTGTTAAAGGACACATAAGACCAATCTTTATACTTTTCGCCCATGCACCATTAAGACCAAGGATTAACGTGAAAACTACACTCAGTCCTATCCAAAACAAACGCCTCTTCATCCAAACCTCCTTAGATTTGTTGATGGTTACACTTCTGATTGACCAAAAACTAAATTATATTAAAATGTTACTGTTATCTTCCTAAAAAAATTGGCCTGAAAAAATCGATTATTTTTTACATATATAAAAAAATAACTTTTTTCAATATTAAATTGCTTATCTTGTACTATTTTTTGAATTTTGTTTTCTTTATTTTCTTTTTATTGATGAAAATTCATTAAAGACCCTTTTAAACATTATTTTTTTATTTAAAACTTCAACTTTCTGACACGATTAACATCCTCAAATTACTACACAATTGAAGAGTGCATTTTCTGAAATGCATTACAAACGGGTTGGGTAAAACATCTTGGCGAAGATTGCGGAAGTGCTGTGCATAGGGAGGTTATTCCATCGAACTTTCGAAACCCATCATAACAACAGAAAAGGCATTAAGTAACATTCTATTGACTAACCCCATTATGCACAGCCCGCAAGCAAGCCTTAGATGTGTCCAAGTCTTTGTCAGCATTGAAGAAAATGCGCTCGCAAATTAACTCAGAAAGTTGAGTTAAAACAAAAAAAGCCCCGCATAAGCGGGGCTTTTTTTTACCAAATAGCTCAATTCTTTTTTATTCGCCCAAACCTTTTCTACCAACCTGACGGGCATACGCAAGAGCGACTGTCCTATAGACCAAGTGAGCAAGTTTAGACCATGGCAAATATGCAATCATCATAAATACAGAGATAAGGTGGAGGTAATAGACAGGGTAAGCCAAACCAGGCACATTAGCCAAACGTAATATCTCACTTAAAATACCTGTAATTGCAATAGCCCAGATAACACCAATCAAATACCAATCATAATAAGACGTCACAGATTTTGAAGGATCAGCATTGAGACGCATACGTGTAATTGAAATAAGTCCAACGATCAAAGCTATGGCACCAATGTTGGCTAAAATCTTAACAGGATTCAACAATGAAAGCGGCGTGTGCAATTGGTGTCCAATAAGCAGCCCTCCCCAGTGTCCTACAGCCACAACAGAGGTAACAATAAACAAAGCCACAAAACCGTAGAATATGTATAGGTGTCCTTTGTACCGCTCTTTATTTGAAGCGCATTCCTGAAACTTTTTATGGGTAACAATTTCTTCTTTAACAACATCAATCAAGGCCTTCCAAAAACTGGGAGCATCTTCCCCTGGAGTTAAACCCGACTCTTTAAAAGACTTAAACAAATTGCCAACGGCCGAAGCAAAAGTAAAAAAGACAAAAAGAGCTGCCAGACCAAAAATAGGATCAATAGTATAGTCTCCGGGGAAGACCTTAGCATATTCAATAGTACCTTCGGGAATACTAAGACCAGTTGTGAAGCCCCAGATTATAAAGTAAATTAAAGCTGGGATGGCAAAAAGTATGGGCAAATACTTGGAGGAACTCATCCATTTTCCTATTATAGCTGGTTTGGCCAGAGATCTGTATGCCATATTTCTCAAGGCCGCCAGTACATCTCCCGGGCTGGCCCCTCTGGGGCAAAGGTCAGAGCATTCCCCACAATTATGACACAGCCAAATATCAATATCGTTAACCAGCTTATCCTTAAGTCCCCATTGGGCCCAAATCATTTCCTTACGCGGGAAAGGGCCTTCTTCTGGTGACAAAGGGCAGACCACGCTACATGTTGCACATTGATAGCATTTTTTGAGGGATTCTCCCCCTGCGGCCTGCAAATCCTTAATAAATTGAACGTCCGGGTCAATTTGTAATCTTGCCATTTATATCCTCCTAGAAGCCCTTGAATGGGTTTGGTCCATAACTTTCGACTTCTTCCACAAACTCATCTATAATTTGAGGTATCTTGTCATACTCATCTATGGCCACCTGTACCTGTTTCACACGCTCTGGCTCTACCTGCAATTTCTCAAGTGTTTCTGCTATGTTCTCCATTCTTCTGTTACATAGCTCACTACCTTTAACAAAGTGACACTGATAATCATCTCCAAACTTACAACCCATAAGCAGAACACCATCTAGACCCTTGGACATTGCCTCAGCAACCCACTGAGTGTTTACGGAACCAAGACAGCGCACAGGAATAAAACGCACGTAAGCAGACCATTTCTTCCCGCGCATGGCAGCCATATCAAGGGCAGGATAGGCATCGTTTTCGCATACAAGTACCAAAATCCTGTAGCCGCCTTCTTCCTCGTCATCAGGGACTTCAATTGATTGAATCATATCGTTGACAATAGTTACGCTGTAATTATCGAAGGATATAACTCTTTCCGGACAGGCGCCCATACAGGTTCCGCAGCGGCGACAACGAGTAGGATTTGGCTTGGGAGTTCCTTTTTCATCATCATCCAATGCGCCAAAAGGACATTCTTCAGTACATCTCTTACACTGAGTACAACGAACAAAGTTAAACTTGGGATAAGACATATCCCCTGAGCGAGGATGGACAGCGACTCCTCTGTTGGCAGACTCAATACACTGGATAGCTTTTAAGGCTGCTCCCGTAGCATCCTCTTTGGCAGCATTTAAATTCATCGGCTGCCTTACACATCCAGCTGCATAAATGCCCGTTCTCCTCGTTTCATAAGGAAAGCAAATATAGTTGGAATCAGCAAAGCCGTCAAAAAGCATTAATTCAGGAAATGTTGGGCCCTGCCTGTACTGAAGTTTCAGACAAGAGGTCTCTACCAGTTTGCCAAAGAGAGGATCGTCTCCTTCTTCCTGACCTTCTTCTTTCTTTTCATCTTCGGATCCACTCTGGCTCTTCTTTTCCAGGTACTCAAGCTCTAATTTTGCCTCCTCAGCAGTAGTTGGAACCATACCTGTAGCCAAAACAAGCAAATCCACTTTTACTTCCAGGCTTTCACCAAGAAGAGTATCTTTAACTCTTATCACGATCTTGCCATCACTGTCTTCAACAATCTCTTCAATCTCAGATTTGGTCAAGAATATACCTGGATCATCCTGCGCTGCTTTGTAATAGTTCTCGTATACGCCAGGAGTACGCATATCTTTATAAAAAATAAAGGCCTTGGCATTGTCATCCTTTTCGCGCACATACTTGGCCTGTTTCAGAGATACCATACAGCAAACAGATGAGCAGTAGGGCAGATGTTCTGGATCTCTCTGACCGGCGCATTGAATAAAGGCCACACTCTCCACTTTCTGACCATCAGAAGGCTTGGTCAGTTTGCCCTCTTTGGCCATCTTTTCAAATTCAACATTAGTAACTACATTTTTAAATTTTCCATAGCCCAGGGGCTCAAGTTTGCTGGCATCATAAGGCTTCCACCCTGTAGCCAAGACCACGGCTCCAATTTTAAGCTCCTGCTCATCATCGCCAGTTTTGACTTTTGCTTCATAAAGGCCTGGTGCGCCTGAAATAGACTCAATATTTGCACTGGTTAAAACTTTTATTTTATCGTGATTTTCTACCTGAGCAATAAGCTCATCTATGGTTGGCTCTTCAGCATCCGTATAAGGATAGTTAGAAGGTAATTGTTTATACAACTGTGCGGCAAAACCACCCAGCTTATCTTCTTTTTCCACCAGCACTACATCATAACCAGTATTGGCTGCATTTAAAGCTGCATTAAGACCAGTAAAACCACCTCCAACGACCAAAATAGTCTTGTTAATTTCAGGTATCTCCGGCTCAGGCTTTTCTATCTTTTCCAGCCTGGACACTGCCATTCTGATGTAGTCCTGAGCCATCATTGTCAGTGGATCAGCATCCAGCTCGGTCTCTTCCAGAGGCGGCAAATCAGGTTCTTTATAAGACCACACGGCCAGCTCGCGAATATTGGCCCGTTCTACAAAAACATCCGGACCAAAATCAAAGACATCCCACATTATTCTGGGTGAGCAGGCAGCTACACAAACTGCATTTATGCCCTCTTCCTGAATATCTTTTTGAATTTCTGCCACGCCTTCCTTGCCGCACAAAAAAGGCAAGGTTTTTATCAAAGCAGGACAAGCTTCATCATCTATATATTCAGTAAGCTGCTCTAGGTTGAGATTCTTACCGATTTCACACCCAGTGCAGATATAAACTCCTATCTTTTTATCTGCCATTAGTCTTACCTCCTCACCAAAGTTTGAATAGCTTTTAAGGCCGCACCAGTGGCAGTTTCAGCGGATGTCACAACATCCAATGGCATTTTAGCGCAACCAGCGGCAAAAATACCATTTTCATCCCCGCCAATGATGAACCCTTGATCATCTTTAGTCACGTCTATGGACAGCCCCTCAACTGCAATGGAGGGTTGCATTCCCGTTGCCAATACTACCATATCGTATTTCTCTTCTTGTTTCAGCCCTGCCAAAATATCTTCAGCCGTAACGATAACATCTCCGCTTGCATCTTCTTCTAATTTCGCCACCTTACCTTTAACCATTTTAATTTTATCGTCTTCTTGTATCTTCTTTAAAAACTTTTCATAGCGGCCTGGAGCTCTGAGGTCGATATAATAGATAACAATTTCTGCATCTGGGTATTGTTCTCGAATGTATGTACATTGTTTTAAGGAGGCCATGCAACAAATATATGAACAATAATTGAGGTGGTTCTGATCCCTTGATCCTGCACATTGTACAAAGGCTATCCTCTGAGGTTCCTTTCCATCAGATGGCCTTAAAATCTTTCCCTGTGTAGGGCCGTTAGGGGCGGCCAGTCGCTCCATCTGCATATTGGTAATGGCATTTTTAATTTGGCCGGCACCCAAATTATCAAGCTTGGTCACATCGTATGGTACCCAGCCAGTGGCGCAGATAATTGACCCTACATTTAGGGTAATTTCTTTTTCCTTCTCTTCAAGATCAATGGCATTATACTCACAAGCACTGACACATTTGGCACAAGAGCTTCCGGTGCAAACTTTATCGTCAATTACATAACGCATGGGCATGGACATCATGTGCGGCCTATAAATAGCCTTGCTCTTGCCAAGACCAAGATCAAAGTCACAATCTCTTTCAACAGGACAGGCTTCCACGCATTTATCGCAAGCTGTGCAATTATTGTTCACATACCTGGGTTTGAGCTTAATGGTAACTTCAAAGTCTCCGGGCTGACCTTTGATTGAAGTCACCTCAGCTAAAGTAAAAAATTTGACCTTGGGATTTTTCTTGATCCTTTGAAAGTTAATCTCGAGCCCACAAGTGGGAGGACACAATTTTGGAAAATAGTGCTTTAATTGTGCAACTCTTCCCCCAAGATACGGTTGTTTTTCAACAATAAATACCTCGTAACCTACTTCTGCAGCCTCAAGCGCGGCTGTAATCCCACTAAAGCCGCCACCTATAACAAGTATACTGCTACTATTAGACATGTTAATCCTCCCTATTTATTGCCTAAATATTAGGTACAAAATGGCCTTAGCCCAAACTCCTTTGTTTAGCAGTAATTTTTCATACCTTACCCACTAAAAAAAATAAAGCTCAGGCTTAGACCATTTATAATAAAAATGGCTGCGGGCCTATGGCCCGCAGCCTGTAATGTAACCTTACGGATGCATTGGATCAGGAATAATCTGAATATATGGTTTCTTAAAGAACTTGGTCTCGCCTGTCTCAGGATTGAATTGTGAGTTAGTGAAACATTTCCATTCTTCATCATTGAGTTCGAGGTAGTCAGTGCGATAGTAGAAGCCAGGATACCTTGTTTCCTTACGGAACTTAATATGCAGTACGTGCAAGCGAACAGTCCATAAGCGATGGTAGTTTTCCCAAGCCCTGAGCAGTTCGTGCAAGTCACGAGCGCAGAGTTTGGCAGAATCTTCCTCAAGCATATCTAATAATTTTTCACAATGCTCAAGCAAGGTCTGAGAAGTGTTATAGTAAGTTGCAACACCACCACCGTACTCGTCAGTGGCCTTGATGAGACGCATCATGAAGTTACGTGGAGTAATATATTTGGGGTTAATATCAGGAGCAGTGGTGATGTCCTTGTTCTCTTGATAGGTGTACCAAGGTTTGTAAACCATCTTGGCCAACTCTTCAGGGGATTCCTTCAAGGTTGGCTTGAAGTCCTTATGGTCAACAACCCAGCGAACCATTTGCTTACCAACTATACGACCTTCAGCATGAGAACCAGAAGAGAACTTATGCCCGGAAGCACCAACACCGTCAGCACAGGTGAACAGACCGTTAACTGTTGTCATGCGGTTGTAAACCTTGCCGTTATCAGCTTTGATCTTGTACTCTTCAGGTACCCAGTCTTCGTCTGGACCAGAAACCCAGATACCGCAGCAACCGGAATGTGAACCCAGGAGATAAGGCTCTGTAGGCATGATTTCGGAACCAACCTTTTCAGGCTCGATGTTCATACATGCCCACAAGTTGGCTTGACCAACACACATGTCAAGGAAGTCTTCCCAAGCTTCAGCTTCAAGATGCTTCTGCTCTTTCTTGCTGAGTTCTTTGAAGGTAGTCTGCAGAGCAGTGGCAGTATCCATGAAGATAGGTCCGCGACCTTCTTTCATTTCCTTGAGCATCATGTGGTTACGCAAACAGGTAGGAATAATCTGACCTTTAGCATAACCTTTTTCTTCATAGGACTTGAGCATGTCGCGGTTGGTTACGCAGTAGTCTTCGCCCTTGGCATTGGTAGCTTTAGCTTTGAAGAGCAAGAACCATGCACCAACAGGACCGTAACCATCTTTAAAACGAGCAGGTACGAACCTGTTTTCCATCATTGTCATTTCGGCGCCAACCTGAGCACACATGGTATATGTAGAACCAGCGTTCCAAACAGGATACCATGCACGACCCATACCTTCACCGGTTGACCTTGGGCGGTAAACATTAACTGCACCACCGCAGGCACACAGCAAGGCATTGCAACGGAAGACATAAACTTTATTTTCGCGAGTAGAGAAACCAACAGCACCTGCGATACGATTAGGCTCGTTGGCGTCCAGGAGAAGTTTAACAACAAAAATACGCTCCATGTAGTTTTCTTCACCAAGAGCGTTCTTAGCAGCTTCAGCAACGATGCACTTGTAAGACTCACCATTGATCATGATCTGCCAGCGTCCAGAGCGTACTGGCTTAGCCCCATTGCGAACCTGGAGACCTTTTTTCTTGGCCTGAGCACCATCCAAACGTTTGCCGTCCTCGGTTTGTACCCACAATGGCAGACCCCATTCCTCGAAAAGATGAACAGAATCATCAACGTGACGGCCAAGATCGAAAATCAAGTCTTCACGAACCAGGCCCATCAGGTCTGTACGGACCATGCGTACATAATCATCAGGATCATTTTCACCAAGATAAGTATTAATAGCAGAAAGCCCTTGAGCAACAGCACCAGAACGCTCCAAGGAAGCCTTATCGACCAAGAGAATCTTAACACCATACTTGTCTGCCCATCTCTTGGCCTCAAAGGCAGCACCACAGGCGCCCATACCACCACCGACAATCAAGATATCGGTATCCATTTCTACTATTTCGGGTTCAGCCAAAGGCAACCCTAAAGGCTCAGCCTTAGCAGGAATACGGGGCATAATATCCTCCTTAAATTTTGTTTTTACAGTTAATGCTTAGAACTACCTATTTTATTGTTTGGTAGGATCAACCCAGGTTTCTACAAGGTCAGGATTTTTCACTTCAAACTTTTTACCCAATACTTCCTTAGGTGTCTTTAATTCAGTCTCAGTGAACAGCAGTTCATTCTCCAGGTCACCTGGTTCTGGCTTGCCTTCATAAGGCTTGATTGAACCTTCATCAGTAGTCCTGATGGGGAATTTGAAGCGTTTGATGTTGCCATTGCGGAACTGAATGGTCCACATAATATCTGAAGCACTACGCATAGGAATACTGGTTCCGCCCATAGGTGCGAAGTCAGCATAAGGACGAGCCTCAATAGCGCCCTGAGGACAAATCTTTACACAAGAATAACATTCCCAGCATGCATCTGGCTCCTGGTTGTAAGCCTTCATTTCCTCAGGATCGAGGATCATCAGGTCGTTAGGGCAGATGTACATACATGCAGTCTTTTCTCCACCCTTACAGCCGTCACACTTGGCTGGATTAACAAAGGTTGGCATAATGTTCCTCCTAAATTAATAAGGTTTTTAGATTAACTAAACCACAAACCAAGCCACTTAAATACTAAAAACGGCAAAGGGGACTCCCTTGCTCATCAAAATAGCTTGCTTGTGAAAACATTAACAAGATGCTCTTTCGCTTGTCAAGGAGAAAGTGAATTTTATCTCAAAACAAACTCGGGCCAAAAGAGTAAGCTCTTGGCCGCCAAAAAAAACTACATTGCGTCGCCAGAGGCTGCTTTCTGCATTTTAATCTCAACCTTCTCTGTCAGATTTTCATAGTATTCACGCAAGATAGCCAGAACTTCTTCACGACCAAAGTGATCAGGAATAGGCTGACCTTCTGAAAGTGCCTTCCGTAACTTGGTACCACTCAGGATAACACGGTCTTCCTTGCTGTGTGGACAGGTTCTAAGAGAAGCCATGCCATCACACTTGTAACAGTAGAAGGTCCAGTCAATTTTTAAGGGCTGACAAATTAGGGCCTTGCCAGGCTCAGGACAGGATTCATCAGCGTATGGGATGCGATCAAAAATTTCTTGAGCTTCAAACAAACCGTAAAAATCGCCAACACCAGCATGGTCTCGACCAATGATCATGTGAGAAACACCGTAATTCTGGCGGAATGTAGCATGCAACAGTGCTTCCCGAGGACCAGCATAACGCATATCCAGAGGATAACCGCCCTGGACGACATTTTCTTTTACAAAGTAGTGCTCAATCAATGTGTCAATACATTTAACACGGACTTCAGCAGGAATATCACCAGGCTTTAAGCTACCAATCAAGGAATGGATAAATACACCGTCAAGAACCTCAATAGCGATCTTGGCCAAAAATTCATGAGATCTGTGCATTGGGTTCCTGAGTTGCAATGCACCGACGGTTTTCCATCCGCGTTTTTCAAATTCAGCTCTGGCCTCGGCAGGCCGCATGTAAATGCCTTTATACTTGGTTGGGAACTCGCCCTCGCTGAGTACCTTCACAGGGCCGGCAAGGCAGACTTCCTTCTCGGCCATAACCATTTTCACACCAGGATGATCTTCTAAAGCTACTTTCCAGAATTTATCATCTGCACTATCTTCACCTTGTCCCTTGTAAACTAGCTCACATTCCCACTTTTTGTCTTCTTCTGTCTTTTCCCACTTTTCGGTAACCTTCATTGTGGCCATGATTTCATCGCCTTTTGGATCGTACAGGGCAATTTCATCACCTTCCTTAATCTCCGCAGCATCTTCTTTGGTCACGGACATAGTTACAGGGACAGGCCAAAATGTACCATCGGCTAAAAGAAAATTTTCGCAAACTCCTTTCCAGTCGGCCCTGGTCATAAAACCATCCAGAGGACTAAAGCCACCAGTACCAATCATAATTAAGTCGCCTCTTTCACGACTGGTGATAGGAACCTGCTTTAAACCCTGAGCCTTTTTCAATTCTTCTTCTCTCTCGGCTCCTTCAAGCAAACGAATTACCAAGCCTTTTCCACCATGAGGGGGAACGAGTTTTGACATAACAAAACCTCCTTAATTTTTAATTTCTAAGCTTTAACACCTTTACGGCTTGTGAATTTGTGAACTTGATACAGTCATTGCTCAAAACTTTCAAGCCCCCAAGACCAACTTTTGTGATTTTTTTATCAAAAATTTTACACCAAACACGATGCCACCCCCTCTCCTCAAAAGACGAAATGAAACTGGATGCTTTAACATTTTGATTTTACAATAATTTTTCTAAAAAAATCCTCCTCCCAAAAAATGAGTAGCTTTTATTTGATGCAAGTTAGTCCAAGGGAATTCTATTTTTAATGTAGCAGAGACTTTATTCACTTTAGTGTCAACTTTTTTATAAAAATCTCCAACCAATCCCCCTACACAAATGTGAAATTTGGCACATTTACCCTAACACACACCACTGTGAGTTCAACTTTAATTGTGACTAATTTAACAATACACTTATACCATTATTCTCAGTCTAAGGCAACACGATCGAAACAAATTAACAAACACCCTGATTCAACCATTAATTTCATACTTCATAAAAAAAAATTTCCCTACAAAATAAACACCTCTTAGTATTTAACAATTTTGTTTATATGGTGTTATAAGATTCTATTTTAAATACACTATAACCCATATACAACTTTAGTGTCAATATTTTTATAAAATTTAAACGAGATTCTTTTTATACAAGGGATTTGTAGTACATTTATCTAATTGGTTTTACTTTTGGAATAACTCTTTTTGATAAAAGACAATGAAGTGAAGAAAAAATATAGATATCTTGTACAATCAATATAAACATTTGCTTTCTTCTTATCTTAAAATTTATTGGATTAGTTTTGAAGGAAGAAAATATTAAGGTAAGTCTTTGAGCTTCTCGTCAAAGAGTAGATATGGCTAGATATTACTAGCCAGGAACAAAAAGGGCTGGAAGACTATCATATGCAGGAGTGATAAATCACCGGAGAAAAGACTCTATATTTCTTAGACGAAACAAAATCTTTTCTTCAGCAAATAGGGAAAAGACTAGGGCTGTTCCTGGCAGTTTTAAGATAAAATCTTTATGAATACAGGGACTTAATTTAATAATAGGGCTAATGTACTCTAAACCCCGCTCGTCCTAATTTCTAAATATTTCTTTTGGATATAACCTTCTTTGAAATGTTTAAGTACCAAATCAAATAAACGCTTCTGCCCCACAATTTCTATCTGTCTCAAATGGGCCGAAAAGTAGTCCGGTCGGTGGAAATATTGTTCTAACGGTCTAATTTATTAAACAAATCCTTATAAATCAGGCACATAATAGCTCTTGTTAATTGGAGGTTTTTAAAATTTTTTGATAACATTGCGTTTTAGGGGCAAAATTTATTCTAATGAAAATAAATTAGACACTAGTTGTAAGTTTACGAAGATTTTGATTTATAACTCGTTAAGGACCTTAATTCAGTTACCAACCTTTTTCCATAAGTATTTCTTTCAGTTTCTCTGTATTCTTTTTTTCAATCAAAAGCATTTTTTTGGACTTGGCTTCCTTGATTTTCTCCATCAACTCTTTAATATCTGCAGGTTTTTCGATAAAGTCTAAAGCCCCCAGCTTCATGGCCTCAATCCCGCTTTTCACAGTGGCATGCCCGGTTAAAAGGATAATTTGCAGTTCAGGATTAGTAGCTTTGATGCTTTTCAATGTTTCCAAGCCGTCCATATCTGGCATAAGCATATCCAGAATTACGGCATCATAGCTCTCCTGCCCGATCTTCTCCAATGCCTCTTTACCTGAAGTAGCCGTGGCTACCTCTAGCCCCCTATTTTTCATCCTCTCTGATAAAGCTGATAAAAATTCCTGTTCGTCATCAACTAATAAAACTTTTTCATGGCTCATAACTAAATCTCCTAGCTAATTTTATTAATTGAAATTTTAGTTTGTTGCTCAACTGAAATATGCGCTTCTATGGTCGAGGCCAAGACTTTTAAAAACTCATTTACTTCCACAGGCTCAGAAATAATTACTGTTGGCTGTTTTTTTTGTTTAACACAACTTAAAGAGATTTGTAACCCCTTTCCCCTGCCTTCCATAATTTGATCAATACAAGAGAATATAAGGTCCATAAGTATAAAAGGCTGGGTCGAAACATTAACCGGCTCTAAGTTTGAAGCTATAAGCTGAAAGCCTTTAACCGCGGCCATACGCTGAGCCAAATCAACAACCAAAGTAACTATTTCTCTCAAATCAACCTGGACCCAGGTTTCATCTACAGAATGAGCAAATTTGTTCAATCGCCGGGCAATGGTATTTGCCCGCTCAACCTGACGGGCAATTGAAGCTACAATACCTTTTATCCTCTCTATATCTAAATGCTGCCCTTGCTGTGCAAGATAAAGAAAATCCTCAAGCAATCCATTTTGCTCATTTATGATAGCCAAACAGTTTTTTATCTCATGGGAGATACTAGCGCCGACCCGACCAAAAAACTTTAGTCCCTGCCCCTCTAGAATTGACCAATTAATTTCATCCATAACAACCTCAGATTCAAAAAATTCTATTCTTCGACAATTTCTTTCAATTTAGAAATAAACTCATCAAGCTGCACCGGCTTAACTAAGTAAAAACAGGCTCCCTTGGAACAACCTTTTTTAAACGCATCTTCCGAACCATGACCGGTCAAAAAACTGAATTTCATCTCTGGCTTAATCTTTTTAATCATTTCCATAAGATCAAATCCGCCTACCTTGGGCATTTTTACATCTAGCACTGCCAGATCGTAATCATTCTCCCGAACTAGCTTGAGAGCATCCTGTGCATTTGTAGCCCAATCTGCTTCTATCCCCCTAAAAGATAGTCTTTCGGCCAGGGTTGAAACTAGATCCTTTTCATCATCTACTAGTAAAATACGCAAAACTTTAACCACCCCCTAAGCATTAAAATCCTAAGCTCGACCAACAGGCAGGATTATGGTGAATTTACTCCCTTTGCCCACCTGACTTTGTACCTCAATTTCTCCGCCAAGCTTTTTGACTAACCCATAAGTTATAGACAGGCCAAGGCCTGTCCCTCCTTTCTTTTTCTTGGTGGAAAAAAATGGTTCGAAGATCCTCTTTAAATTTTCCGGCGGAATACCACAACCATCATCAGCTATCGAAATACGCACCCTGTTTTCATCCAATTTCTTCATTTCAATCTGAATGTGTCCACCATCGTCCACAGCTGCGAAGGCATTGTTAATGATATTCAAAAAAATCTGTTGAAGTTGGCCCCGATCACTTATTATGGTTGGAAAATCTTCATCTACCTGGACATCAATCTGAATATCCCGATACTCTGCCTCTTTTTCCAAAAAACCCAATACCTCATGAACAAGCTTAGGTAAATCTATTTCTTCTTTCTGAACATCAATATGCCTGGCAAAACCTAGTAAGCGATGGGTAATAGTTCTGCATCTATCTACCTGAGCGATAATAGAATCGACTAATTTTAATAACCTTTCATCTTGGGCATATTTATCAGTATATGTAAATAAATCTTTAATAAGACCTGCCCGTTCATTTATAATGGCCAGTGGATTATTTATCTCATGGGCCACACCTGCGGCCAAACGCCCAATGGACGCCATCTTATTGGCATGTTCAGCATTGTGCAAGGTAGCCAGCCTGTTCATGTCGGCTATATAAATACGACTGATAAGCATTGTTGCCGCTCCCAAAATAACCACAAGAATAATAACAATGCTTGATATCAAAAGAGCCAACATCTCTCTTTTTAACTTCCACCAGCTTTGCAAGAGGACAATAGGCTTTTGAACAAGCACTAAAATGAAAGGTGAGTGGGCAATATATGCACATCCCACGATGAATTTCTGACCGCTATTATCCTGAACTTCACAAATTTCAGTTCGCTCGGGACAATCAGGTAGAGGCAGCTCTATTTTTGAAAGCACATCACCATAATATCTCGAACTGGTTTGTAATATCCCTTGATGATTGATAATGAAAGCATCACTCTCAGGACGCAAATCTATAGAAGAAACTAGTTTGGCAAACCGTTCTGTGTCAATGGTAGCCCTCAAGACAAAAAAGTCACCATCAGGCAAAAGATGTTTTACCGCTATGACAAAGTGGGGAATATGTCGAAATCCTTTGAATACGTCGCTGATATAAATACCACGAACAATAACTTCTTTAAACCAATCCTGCTCTTTATAATTGCGCCCTTTAAGCTCATAAGGCCCAACATATGACTTCTGAGTTCCGTTTGAATCTATTATACCCAGGTCCACAAAGCCACCAAACGTTTCTTTTAAGTCCAAAAAAATTCTGGCCAGTCGATCCTGATTTTTTAATTCACTAAAGTCATTGTTCCGAACAATAAAAGTTAAGGCAGACGTTCTTTCTTCCAAAAAATAAGTCAGGCTTCGTCGTGTATTGGAAACAAGTCGCACCAGGGGGTAGGTTACCTCGGCCCTCATTCCTTTTTCATAAAGGTTTAAATTCATGAAGGTCATTATCAAGAGGGGCAGAATAGACACCCCGGCGATACTCACCACCACTATCAGCCACATGCGGCGATAGTTAAACAGTGTCTTACCTACCCCATCCTGGTCGGTAGCATCCCAAAAGACTGGCCTAAATAAGTCCCAGAACATTTACTTGTCACCACGAAAACTAGCCGGCTGCATACCAACTACGCCCTATGCCTTGCGCTCCTTAATCTTTGCATACGCTTTCTTCATTGTTTCGGTTAAAAGTTCTATATCCACTGGCTTTTGTAAATATGCAAAAGCACCCAGTTCCATACAAGTCTGGCGATCCTTTTCTGAACCGTGCCCAGTAAGAATAATAACTTCAATATTGGGATGAGTCTTTTTAATCCGCCTTAAGACCTCTATACCATTTATGCCGGGCATCTTCAAATCAAGAACAATAACCTCTGGTTCTTCAGATTGTACAAATTTCAAAGCCTGTTCACCGTCATAAACAACAGCGGACCCCATATCACGCATAAGCAAACGCTCAGACAATGTCTGGACAAATTCACGCTCATCATCAACCAAAAGAACCTTGGATGGCCTCTCAAAATCAAATTTCCTGTAAATATCTGTCTGGTAAAAATTTGGCCCTATCTTGGTCTTGACATCTTTAACCCCGGGAAGCTTTGAAACAATATCCTTGAGTTCCTGCTCCAGCTTGGAAAGCATGATCACATTTTTTTCTATGGTCAGGATCACCACGCCATCTTCAGCATCCACAGTAACATTATGTCCCTCAGAGGCCAAAGCCACCTCTACCTGGGCTGCCAGTCTGAAATCTTGAATTGCTTTTATAGATTTATCTGTAGGCTTAAGAATATCTTTCTGCACATACTCGGTAACTATCTGCACAGCTTCATCAATTGTTTTTTTATCTGTGGGCAAGACTATATCATATAGAGAAGAATGCCATGGGTCTTTATCAAATAGATGCTCGGACCAATTAATACACCCTTCATCAAAATCATTGATCTCCTTTATAGCTTCCTTTTCAGACAACCCATTATTCATGGCCTGCTGAATACGATATTTCTTATCAGCAATAAGACAGACCTTGAGCACATGAGTAACTTTACTCGGAACAAGAAGACCGGCCCAACCAAAATATAACCTATTATCAACCTCTAAGTATTCAGCCAGAATAGATTTCAAAAAGGCAACGCATCTTTCCTTTTCATGGGTAAATTTGTTAAATACCGATGGCTTGCAAAAAACCGCTCGACGGATCTTGTCAACGGGCATATCAAACTTCTTGCTTGCAGCCTGAAACAGTGCGTTATCGTCTATTATTTCATATTCTAACTTTTGGGCAATTTTATCTGCTATAGTTTCCGCATGCACAAAGTTGCCGTAGGTTATGCTTATAGATGACATGCTGAACTCCTTTTTAGAGTTTATTGAGTTAAAGCTAGGTGTGGATGCAAAGACTATAATCGTGCCTCATTACGGCGCATCTGCATCCACACCATTCTACTCCAATTAGTCAGATCTCTTATTTAGGCACATAAGATAAAAGCGGGCATTCGTAAATACTTGCACCAGTTCTATCTGTATGTGTTTTATAGTAAATATCTTCAATAGCGTCTTCCAGATGACCATAGATATTTTCTTCACCGATCTTTTCCCATAAATGCGTACGCTTCATGACCGCAATAACATTTTCTTTCAACTCAGCAAAGGAAATACCGCATCCTGCACTACGCACTCTATCTACCAGCAGGGATAGAGCTTCCTCGCCAGAGGCATCCATGTCATTGATCCCATCGGCTACAATTAGAATATGCTTTAGCTCAGGCCTTGTTTGCATAAGTTCCGTAACCTTGTCTTCCAGATAGCTGGCATTGGCAAAGAATAACGGCCCGTCAAAACGAATTGCAGCCACATGTCCGCATTCTTTTAAATTATAAGCCTCGGCATTTTTTAAAGCCAGGTCTTCATGCATGGCCAGTCTGGCCACTGTAGGACGCATGCTCTTATACAAGAATACAATCAGCGAGAGGACAACTCCGACCATGATTCCTTTATCCAGATGCGGAGCAAATGCCAACGTGCAGATAAAGGAAATAATGGAGATTGCGCCATCATACCATTGAGCCTTCCAGGCATGGATAAATCCGGACACGTTAATCAAGCCGATAACAGCCATCATAATTACCGCGGCAAGTACTGCCTGGGGCAAATGATAGAGGAGAGGTGTGAAAAAGAGCAGACAGATAATAACTGCCAAACTGGTAAATACGCTGGAAAGCCCGGTTACTGCTCCAGCCTGCAAGTTTACAGCCGAGCGGGAAAAAGAGCCTGAAATCGGATAACTTTTACCAATAGAACCTACAATATTGGCTAAACCCTGACCAATCAATTCCTGATTCGGGTCAAGCCTTTGTCCTGTTTTTGCGGCCATTGCCTTGGCAATGGAAATGGCTTCCATAAAACCCAGGAGAGAAATGATGGCAGCATAAGGTAACAATTTTAAAATAATAGACAAATTGAAGTCGGGCATGCTTAAAGTTGGCAGGCCAGCTGGAATCTTGCCTACTACAGCACCACCGCCCATCATAAGCAACTTATCTGTCTGCAGGACCTTATTTTTAACCTTGAGCCGCCATACACGACCATCGGTTTCCACGCCAGACGGCACATTATCTTTGGGCCAGAAGGACATGCCAGACTCAGTTTCTACACCGGCAAACTTCATAGCCCTTAGTCTACTCCGGTAATTATGTGCCAACTCTTTGAGACGATTCATTCTCACTTCAATTACTTGCAAATCATGCTTGATATCTATAGCCGCGATGGAATTTTTACCATACTCTTTAATTACTTTATCCAACTCATTACTCAAGTTTGCCCTTTTTTCACCAAGGTCAGCAATGGCCATTATGGTCTGATTAAACTTGGCGATATTTTCCTTAGCTTCTTGACTGTGAATCTCATTAAGATTGGCAACATAGTTATGTTCAAATCCGGTCAACCAGGAAATCAAAGTAGTAACCACCACAGCTACCAATACATTGGGAATACGCGGATTAATTTTTTTAAGGCCATACATAATGGCAAAAGCAAGTGCCCCCATAAAAAGCGTAGGCCAATGTGTATAATCAAAAGCAGCCAGAATCACGCGCCAAATAGTCTCATAATGATGGGCAGCCTTATCCACATACACGCCAAACAATTTGGACAGTTGCGAAGAGGCAATAATAATGGCAGCTGCATTGGTAAAACCATTAACCACAGGGTGAGACAAAAAGTTAACCACCAGGCCCAAACGCAGCACGCCCAGCATAAACTGGAAAATACCCACGGTAAAAGCAAGGATAATAGCATAAGCAATAAATGCCTCGCTTCCGGCCGTAGCCAACGGCTCAAGTGAGGCCGCAGTCATCAAAGAAACAACGGCCACTGGCCCAGTCGCCAACTGCCGGCTGGAACCAAACAATGCTGCAACCATAGGTGGCAAAAAAGAGGCATAAAGCCCATAATAAGCAGGTAAACCAGCAAGTTGTGCATATGCCATTGATTGCGGAATCAAAACCAGCGCCACAGTCAACCCGGCCACAGCATCAAGCCTGAACTTGGCCAGATTGTAATCTTTAAACCAGGCAAGAAATGGAAAAATTTTCGCTAACATATACCCCCCGTTTACTATTTATTGTCCCGCCAATGCAGGACTTGATTCTTCACCGACGTTATAATTCTTTAAAATTCTTCGACACGTTTTTAAGACATCATTATAAAGTGAATCCACCGGAAAAATATGAGCAAGATCGAAACGAATAAGGCCATTTAGCATGGCCAGAATGATCAAAGCTGTCTTGGTTGGCAAAATATCCTTTGAGATAGAACCATCTTTCTGCCCCAGAACAATCCCCTCAACCAAAGCGGTCAGAAAACAATTGTAAATACTCTCTAAACTCTTACGACAGGCTGAATTTTCAACAGCCAGCTCATAAGAATGACTGCGGTAAAGCAAAGCCAACTCACTCCGCAATCCTTCTGTCATATAAAAATAAACCTTGACCACCTCCTCCACCATCTCCAGCCCTGAAGAAAACTCTCGACCATGAACATTTTCGTCAACATTATGAATGATTCTTCCCTGAGCTCTTTTCAGGACCTCCAAAAACAAACCTTCCTTGCTTTTAAAATGATGAAAAATAGTCCCTTCGGCAGCCCCTGCGGCTTTGGCAATTTCTGATATTGCCGTATAACGAAAGCCCTTTTGGGCAAATAAACGAGTAGCCGCGTCCATAATCTTTGTTTTTAAGGAAACAGCTTGTCCTTGCATACTTTCACTTTCTCCCTGACAAAAACTGAGTGAGCGCTCAGTCGGGAAAAACTAAGTGAAAAGTTTCACTTTGTCAATAAAGAACCACTGGAAAGTTTTTACAGAAAAGATTAGGAGAGCAGTAAAAGTTACGTGTAGGTCAAAAAAGCAGTGAAAAAAATTTATTTAAAAAAAGACGAAGATCGAAGAATAAAGGCAGGCCACCTCTGGGTCTTTAGTAATGAGATTAACACTCAGAAAGTATCCTTAAAAAAATTCCAGCCCGGCGAAGAAGTCCATGTTCTCACTCACACCGGTAATTTTCTTGCCTCAGGCTATATCAATCCGCACAGCCTGATTAGTGTACGCATCCTATCCAGAAATCCTAAATATGCTATTCCCGAACTTATAGCCTCAAGAATTGTTGAGGCCAGGGCTTTGCGTCAGGATATATTCTCTGCCCCGTATTTTCGCCTGGTCTTTGCTGAAAGCGACTTCCTGCCGGGGCTTATTGTCGACCAGTTTCAAGACATCTTAAGCGTTCAATTAACCACCGCGGGCATGGATACAAGAAAAGACTTGGTAGAGAAAATATTGATTAACCAGACCCAGGCCAAAAACATTGTCTGGAAAAATGACCTTTCAGCCCGGACCTTAGAGGGTCTGGATAGGCATGTTAAAATTACTGGCCAGGTTCCCGAACAAGGTTTTGTCATTGAAAACGATCATAAATTTATTTTTCCTCTCATGAAAGGCCAAAAAACCGGCTGGTTTTATGACCAGAGAGATAACAGGCAGAAATTCGCCAGGTTTTGTACAGATAAAAATGTCTTGGACGTGTTTTCGTATGTAGGCGCAATGTCCATTTATGCAGCCAAGGCCGGAGCAAGACAAGTGCTGGCCATTGACAGCTCAAAATTAGCCTTGGATTTTGCTCTCGAAAACAGTTTGTTAAACGGCGTGAACTACAAACTAAAAACTATTTGTTCGGATGCAGTGAGCATAATGGAGGAAATGGTCATAGCCAAAGAAAAGTTTCAGGCCATAAGTATTGACCCCCCTGCTTTCATCAAGAGAAAAAAAGACAAAAAAAATGGACTCAAAGCTTACCTAAAAGTCAACGATTTGGGGATCAAGCTACTAGCTAAAGGCGGGTACCTAATGACCTGCTCATGCTCTCAACATCTAAGTTTAAACGAGCTAATCAATGTCATCCGGCAGGCAGCACAAAAAAATGGCCGTTTTTTGCGTATCATCCAGTTTTGTCATCAGGGACCAGACCACCCTGTGCATCCGGCCATGCATGAAACTAACTATTTAAAAGGATTAATCTGCCAGGTTATGTAATCAAACTTTGGTAGAGTATGATAAAGCCATTAAGGCCCGCGACAAGGGACTATACATCCTCCAAATGATGCGATAAGTCTATAAACTCAAAGTTATCCCCTCAATAAAAGAAACGCCTGTAGCGGCTCCCTTGACAGAAATAAGGCAAAAATATAAACAAATATGTCTTCGCCCCCGTAGCTCAGCAGGATAGAGCACGGGATTCCTAATCCCGGTTAGCCCAGGTTCGAGTCCTGGCGGGGGCACCAGCAATCAAAGTAAAATTCACCTCTTTTAATAGTCCCGCAAAAAAGTCAACAGTCCACCTCAACTCCCCTTTTTTCAACCTGTTTAAATTAGTCTTTGGCCGCACAATTTTGATGTTTGAGTTAGTTATTGAGCCCACTAAACTGCTCAACAAGCTACTCAACCAAAAGAAGGTTCAAAAAATTTTCAAAAGCGAAATAATAAATGCATGTTTTGAAAACTATAAATTAATATAATTATATTTCTTATATGTTACGAAAAAAGTATATTCTGTTTATATGTACAGTCTAATCTATCGGTTCTTTATCAATTACCATCAAGGGAGCCAGCACCATCTGAAAAAGAGAGTGTTTACTTTTTCTAAATTCATCCTTTTTCATAAATGTACATTCATATTAAGTTACTCACTCTGAAATGAACATTATTTATTGACGACCATTTACTTTCAAAACATACTGATGTCATAATAAAACAATCAGACGGTAGCACCTATCTTGAAAAATAGTTCTCGCTTTGATATGTCATGATGATTTGCGTTTTTTTCTAACGCTATAAATCTTGACTGTTTTTCAGCAAAAAAAATACGAAGCAGAATAAAAAACGTGTCCATTTCTACATTTTTGTTTAGGAAGTAAGGACTTAACCCATGTTCTCCATCACTGAGAAAATCCGTAACGCTCTATTCGGTCATCAAACTAATAAAAAATGAAAAGCGTGGAGAATAAAAAACTAGCCTTAACTATCTATTTCTTTGATTTTATTCAGGATATACAAAACGAAAATTACTTCATCACTTTAAACTTCAGTGCACCATAAGGCTACCCATCATGCGTATTTATCTTGTAGGCGGGGCTGTCCGGGATGAACTACTTGGCAGACCAGTTAAAGACAGAGATTATGTCGTCTTTGAAGCCGATGAAGAAAGCTTTAAAAAGAGATTCCCCCAAGCAAAAAAAGTGGGAAATAAGATCCCTGTTTTTATCCTTCGGGACGCTCAGTATACTCTGTCCAGGTTTAAAAATATTGAAGAGGACTTAGAATATAGGGATCTGACCATAAACAGTCTGGCCAGAGACGAAACAGGGAAACTGATAGCCCATCCCTTAGCCCTGGCGGATCTTAAGCAAAAAATTCTGCGTCCCATTTCCCGAGAAAACTTCTATGCGGACCCGTTGCGTGTCTTTAGAGTAGGCCGCTTTGCAGCCATTTTTAAGGACTTCACCCTTCATCCCAGCCTGAAACCAATCCTCAAGGAATTAGGACAAAGGCCCGATCTCTTGCAAAAAATTTCCCCGGAAAGAGTTGGACAAGAATTTTTAAAAGCCTTAGCCGGAGAAAAGCCAAGTCGATTCTTGCAGGTACTGGATGAATGCGCCTGCTTTGTTCCCTGGTTTGAAGAACTTGCCTGCGCCTCCAAAATTCCGGCCGGCCCCAAACCTCATCATAATGAATCTCTGCTTGAACATCTTGGTCAGGTGATGGATAAATTGTCGGGAGATGCGCTGCTGGTCTGGATGGGGCTTGCTCATGATCTGGGCAAAACCATAACTCCTAGAAGCAACTGGCCCAGACATTTAAACCACGATAAATTAGGAGAAACCCTGGCCAAAAATTTAGCCACAAGACTTAAGCTACCCAAAAAATTTGTTTTTGCTGGACAAATTGCTGCCCGTTGGCATATGGTCGGAGGGTTGTATGATCAACTACGTCCGGGGACCAAAGTCGATCTGTTAAATAAATTGGGTTCAAGTGATATGATCAAATATTTTTTCACCCTGGTTAGAGCTGATAATGAGCTTGATTTTTTGCCCCGGGCTCAAAAGGACTGGCAAAAAATAAAATCTGTACATCTGCCCCCAAACTTTCACTATAACGGACCAAAAGCCGGAGAAATGCTTCGTATGCTTCAAGCCCAAAGACTGGTTCCAAGGACATAAGAGAGTTCTTAAATGAAAAGAGTACTCGTTGTTGAACACAGTAACTTTTTTGCTATGGTCATAAAAAATAAGCTTCAGACAGAGGCTCATTTTTATGTCACCTGGGCCAAAAACCTGTCTGAAGCTGTCAAGGAGCTAAACAAAAACACAGATTTTTTAGCTGCGGTCCTTGACTTCAGTTTGCCAGATGCGCCGGAAGGAGAAATTATTGATGAGGTCATCAATAAAGGTATTCCCTCTATTGTTTTTACCAGTAATATCAGTAAAAAAATTCATAAGTTCGTCAACTCCAAAAAAATTGTGGACTATATCTTAAAAGATGACCCCAACAGTATAGATTATCTCATTTCCTTACTCAAACGCCTAGAAAGTAATCCGGACACTAAGATCCTCGTTGTTGACGATTCCCCTCTATTTCGTAAAACCATCACAGATCTACTTAAAAACCACCGATATAGTGTCTTTAACGCATGCAATGGCAAGGAAGCCCTTAAAGTTCTTGATGAGCACCCGGATATCAAGTTAGTCATCACGGATTTTAACATGCCGGAAATGGATGGTTATATCCTTACCCAAAAAATCAGGGAAAAGTACAGCAAGGATGAGCTGGCCATTATCGGCATCTCTTCTGAAGGTAACGGTTACATGGCTGCGCGTTTTTTAAAATATGGTGCCAATGATTTTATTGTCAAACAAACCTTCATAACTGAAGAATTTTATTGTCGCGTCATCCTCCACTTAGATACTCTAAAACGTCTGCAAGCAATAAAAAATGCAGCCATAAAAGACTTTCTCACAGGACTCTATAACCGCAGATACTTTTTTGAGTTTGGCCAAAAACTTTTTGAAAGCGCAAAACGCGATAACCTATCCCTTGGCTGCGCCATGATTGATGTGGATCACTTTAAAAAAATAAACGATACTTATGGACACAAGGCTGGTGACCTTGTGCTCCAGCAAGTATCATCGATTCTCAAAAACAGGATGCGTGGCACGGACATCATTGCCAGAATTGGAGGTGAAGAATTTTGTGTCCTGACCGTTAACTTAAAAGAAAAAGATGCAAAAAAAGTGTTTGAAACTTTACGTCAAACAGTAGAAGATTCACCCGTAGAGATTGATGATGGGGAAAAAATCAAAGTGACCATAAGTATTGGTGTGGTTACTGAACTTGCTGATAGCCTTGAAGATATGCTCAAGAAGGCTGACTCTTTGCTCTATGAAGCCAAAAAAACCGGACGAAACAAAGTGATCGTGAACAAACCATAAGTCACGACAAAATAAAAAAGGCAGCTTTAAAAAGCTGCCTTTTTCTCTTCTTGTGGTGCCGAAGGGGGGACTCGAACCCCCACGGGCGTAGCCCACTACCCCCTCAAGATAGCGTGTCTACCAGTTCCACCACTTCGGCACAATATCAATAAACTCCTGCAAAACGAGTGAGCAGGGTTTATATACCCTACTGAGCGGATTGTCCAGTATTTTTACCCGAGTTTTGCTCGTTTTCCACTGGGACTTTGTTTGTCTCTGCAGGCACTGCAGGCTCTTCTGTTATTGGGGCATCAAGCACAATTGATGCCTTGCGAGCAGTATGCTTTTTGGCGCTCATATAAGTAAAAGTAAGAGATGTACAGAAAAAGACTACCGCTGCCCCTGCAGTTAATTTAGACAAAAGCCCACCTGCACCACTACTGCCAAAAAGGCTACCACCGCCACCACCAAAAATAACACCCATGCCTTCTTTGCCTGACTGTAGCAGGACCAGAATAACCAGGGCAATACAAGCAATAATATGGATAGTGATTATTAGAGTCTGCAACGAGAATTCCTCCTCTTGGAGATTATAGTTTGAAGTTTGAAGCCTGAAATCTTAAAGTGACCAAGCTAACTATGGCACAAAAATTTGCCCGACTGAAGCAATAATAAAGACTTTATTCTGCTAAAACGATTTGACTAAAGCTTTCAGCCTTCAAACTTGCCCCACCTACCAGCACTCCATCCACATTGTCAAGACCAAGAATCTGACTGGCATTGTCAGGCTTTACACTACCCCCATATAATATTCTGATATCCTTATAGAACTGAAAATATTCAGCCAATTCATTACGAATAAATGTGTGCGCATGCACAATTTCCTTGGGCCCGGCCACTTCTCCGGTTCCAATAGCCCAAACCGGCTCATAGGCAATAGACAATCGCTGCGGCTCTATATCCTTTTCTACTCCGGCAAGACCTTTGGCGAGCTGGCGATGCAGAACTTCTTCTACCTGTCCTTTTTTGCGCTCTTCAATCTTTTCACCAATACATAAAATAATATTCAGCCCTTTTTCCAAGCCAAACCGAACCTTCTGACCAACGAACTCATCTGTTTCACCCAAAACATGCCTTCGCTCTGAGTGACCGGCCAAGGCAAATGAGCAACCCAAATCTTTAAGCTGCACAGGGCTTATCTCCCCAGTATATGCCCCTTGCTCTTCGGGATAAAAATTTTGGGCCCCCAGGTAATAGTTTTCTACTCCCGAAAAGACTTCGCCAACTCCTTTTAACAGTGTAAAGGAGGGAATTAAAAGCACTTCTCTATCCGCAGGCAAATCTTGCCTGGTAGCCACTAACAACTCACGGGCCGTCTGCATCCCTTCGGACCAAGTCTTGAACATTTTCCAATTGGCCGCAATTAACTTCTTCATTGTTTGCACTCCTCTAAAGCCTTAAAAGCTGGTAGTTCCCTACCTTCTAAAAACTGTAAAAAAGACCCTCCACCTGTAGAAATAAAACTGAATTTCTCGGTTAGCCCAGCCTTGTGGATCAAAGCATCAGTGTCACCTCCACCTACAATGGTCAAGGCATCCAAGTGAGCGATACTCTCTGCCAGGTTCAAAGATCCCTGGGCAAAGGTAGAGTTCTCAAAAGCTCCCATGGGGCCATTCCAGACCACTGTACGGGCATCTCTGAGCACCTCGGCAAACAGGGTATGTGTTGCCGGTCCTATATCCAAAGCCATTTCTTCCTGAGGAATATCCTGATATGGACAGACTCCAGAGGCCAACTCACCATCTGGACTTGTACCAGTAATAAAGTCAACAGGTAAATACAGGCTAACTCCTTTTTCTCTGGCTGTAACCAAAATCTTTTGGGCCTCTGAAATAAGGTCTTTCTCTACCAGAGACCTGCCCATGGCCACACCCTGGGCCTGTAAAAAAGTATTGGCCATGGCCCCGCCTATAATCAGCCTGTCCACTTTATCCAACAAGCTGTTTAAGATTCCAAGCTTAGAAGAAACCTTTGCTCCGCCAGACACGGCCACAAAGGGACGCTCAGGATTTTTCAGGGCCTTCCGCAAATACTTCCACTCTCTTTCCAGCAAAAGACCTGCGCAACATTTTGGCACGTATTTAGTCACCTCTACTACAGATGCATGTTCCCGATGGGCAACTCCAAAGGCATCATTGACATAGATCTCTCCCATCCTGGCTAATTCACGGGCAAATTCAGGATCATTTTTCTGCTCACCAGGGTGAAAACGGAGATTCTCCAAAAGCATAATTTGCCCTGGCTTTAAGTTTTGAGCCAGGTTCAAGACTTCTTCCCCAATACAATCCGGGGCCATAATCACATCTCTATTCAGCAACTCTTTAAGCCTTTCAGCAACGGGCTTAAGGGATAACTCAGGCCTCTTCTTCCCCTTAGGCTTGCCTAGGTGGGAACAAAGAACAACGCTAGCTCCTTTTTCCAGAAGATAGTTGATCGTAGGCAGACTAGCTCTGATTCGATTGTCATCAGTAATAGCCCCATCTTTTAAGGGCACGTTATAATCTACGCGCATGATGATTCTTTTGCCCTGGATATCAACCTGATCCAAAAACAGCATACGCCCTCTCCTTGTCCTGGAGTTCAGAGTTTCAAGTTAAAGGTTCAAAATTATGCCAAATTCAACCCAAAAAAATCAAAATTCTAGCCAGCTTTAATTTAATACCAGTAAAAATTCAATGTAAATTTCATCGGCTCTGTCAAATTTGGCCGAGTAGCGCTAGAACCACTTTATAAATTTATGATTGAATTTTTTTATTTAAATATTATATAAACTAGTAATAACTTTTTTCAGCGAGATTAATCACTGTTCTTGCCTCTCCCAACTTTGTCAACTAACCTCTTGAAAAAAGTAACAGGTCTGCACGTACTTATATTTCACATCCCACCAAAAAAGGGGAACATCTATGCAACCAGTATATATCAAAACCTATAAATCCGGTGAACTCCGAAAAAAGATAACTCAATTCAAACAGATCTTAAATGATTGCACCCTTTGCCCCCGCAAGTGTCATGTCCGGCGTACAGACAACGAACTAGGGCTTTGCAAGACTGGTCGACTGGCCCAGGTTGCCAGCTTTGACCTCCATTTTGGTGAAGAATCACCCCTGGTTGGCAAGGGAGGGTCTGGGGCCATCTTTTTTGCCCATTGCAATCTTGGGTGTGTATTTTGTCAAAACTATTCTATCAGCCTAAGCGATACCAAGTTTCAAGAAGTTTATCCCAACCAACTGGCCTTTATCATGCTTGAATTACAAAAAAAGGGAGCTGAAAACATCAACTTTGTCACCCCATCTCATGTAGTAGCGCAAGTTGTAGAGGCTTTACCCGAAGCCATTGAACAAGGTCTGAATTTGCCCTTGGTCTACAATACCAGTTCCTATGATAGTCTGAACACCCTCAAGTTACTAGACGGAGTCATAGATATTTATCTGGCCGACGTAAAATTTTTCTCACCCAAACACTCCAAAAAATACACCCGTGCCACTGATTACCCAGAGGTAGCTATGCAAGCTATCCAGGAAATGTATGCCCAGGTAGGTGGTATAGTTCTGGATGCCCGGGGCTTGGCCCAAAAAGGACTAATGGTCAGGCACCTGCTGATGCCAGGTGAGATTGCTGACACGGACAAATGGCTCGAATTTCTTCACGAGCATAAAATGCATGATGTTTATTTAAATATCATGGACCAGTATCATCCTGCTGGCCGTGCGGACGAATTTCCAGAACTAATGGATAAAATCACTTACACACAATGGGAAAAAGCCGTGACCAAGGCTCAAAAAATGGGCTTTAAATATATTGATCCTGGCAGTTCTAGAATTTTTAACCTATTATTTTAACTGGATATCTATGGAGAATCTAAAAAAATGAAACCATATTGGGACCATTTCTATCATCAGGCTGACATTGGCATTATTGGTGCCGGCCCGACTGTTTCTTCCGCCTTTGCGCAGGCTGGCTTGGCTTTAACTGCCGTGATCACAGAACTAGATAAAGTGCGCCCTGTTCAGGAAAAAGAAATTTCTATTGAAGCTCCTGAACTGGATATTCTTTTCTTTGATTACATAAATGAAATAATCTTTCTTATCTCCACACAAGGGATGCTTTTTTCCGAATACACGGTCAAAATTGAAAACCTTAGCCTTGAGGCAACAATAAAGGGTGAACCCATAGATGTCCAAAAGCATGCTCCTGCTGTCGAAGTCAAAGGAGCCACTTTTAGTGGGCTAAAGGTCTTTAAAAACAACCAAGGTTTCTGGGTTGCAAAGTGCATAGTCGATGTCTAATTTTAGTTTAAAAATTTAAGCGGGCCTCTAAAAGGAGTAATTATGGATTTGTCCTATTTTAAAAAAATCAGTCACTGGACCTGGCAACTTATGCCGGAAGACCGCATGCGCGTTCCGGCTATAATTTTTGCAAGCGAATCACTTTTAGCAGAGATGGACGACAAGGTACTGGAACAATTATCTAATGTTGCCACCTTGCCAGGTATCGTTGCCGCGAGCATGGCCATGCCTGATGCCCATTGGGGATATGGTTTTCCCATAGGCGGAGTGGCCGCCTTTGACCCTGACCTGGGCGGGGTTGTTTCTGCCGGCGGGGTTGGGTTTGATATTGCCTGTGGTGTCCGCACTCTTCTGACGGGATTACACTTTGAAGAAATTTTGCCTCGAAAAAAAAACCTGGCTGACCTTCTCTTCCAGACCATTCCTGCCGGTCTTGGCTCAAAAGGAAATCTCAAAGTCAAAAACAAGGATATGGACCAACTTCTTCTCAAGGGGGCTAAATGGGCTGTTGAACAAGGCTATGGAGATAAGGCGGATCTGGACAAAATAGAGGAAAGAGGAACAGCTAAAGGAGCTCGGCCAGAATTTGTCTCAGCAAAGGCCAAACAAAGACAGGAAAGGGAAATGGGTACCCTAGGCTCAGGCAACCACTACCTTGAAGTCCAGGTCATTGAGGAAATCTATGATCAAAAAGTGGCTCAAGTCTTTGGTCTGCGCCAAAATGATTGTGTGGTGAGTATCCATTGCGGTTCAAGGGGTTTGGGGCATCAAATTGCTACGGAATTTATGCGCGAAATGATCATGGAAGCCAAAAGGCAAAAAATTTATCTTCCGGACCGGGATCTGGCCTGTGCCCCTATTAACTCTAAAACCGGACAAGAATATCTTGGAGCCATGCGCGCAGCTATTAACTGTGCTCTGGCCAACAGACAAATTTTAACCCATCTGGTCAGACAGACCTTTGATGTTGTTTTCCCGGGCATTAACATGCCTTTACTTTATGATGTTGCCCACAATACCTGCCGGGAAGAATATCATGAAGTTTCCGGCCAAAAAAGAAAGCTCTTTGTACACAGAAAAGGCGCTACCAGGGCTTTTGGGCCTGGTCATCCTGACCTGCCTTTAGAGTATCGAGATGTTGGCCAGCCTGTTTTAATCGGTGGCAGTATGGGCACTTCTTCTTATATCCTGGTTGGAACTGAAAAAGGCATGCAACTAAGTTTTGGTTCAGCCTGCCATGGTGCTGGCCGGACCATGAGCAGAAGACAAGCTAAAAAAATGTACACTGGGCCAAAAATTGTTCAAGACTTGGATCAGCAAGGCATTGAGATTCGCGGCCATTCCTATCGGGGCCTGGCCGAAGAGGCTCCTGACGCGTATAAAGATGTTTCAGAGGTAGTAGAAGTTGCCCATAAGACGCATCTGGCGTATAAAGTGGCCCGACTTAGACCGATTATTTGTATAAAAGGATGAGCGAAAACAAATTTTCTCTTTAAGATGCAACTACAACAATTAAAATTTTACAGTTTTGACAAACATCTTCATCTTGTAACCTGTTTAAATAATTCAACATTCATCATTCAAATTTCAACATTGCCTGCAAAAAGTCCCTTTTTGCAGGCGCATCCTTTAACTAAATTGAGCGATTTTTTGTAGTTCAAACTTTGAGATTGCTTCGCTCCACTTTGCTTAAGCTCGCAATGATATAGCGCAAATTCTGTCATTGCGAGGGTAGCGAAGCTGGCCGTGGCAATCTCACCCATTGTGAGAAAATTGCTGGCTCAAATCTACTTTTATTCCAATGTTTTTAATGTAAAACTAAAATAATAATCGCCTACCTTAGGTTTTGATAAAGATATTTAATAAGTATTACTTGCGTCATACGCGTTAATAGAGTTGCTTATGGATATATTTATTAAAATTGCTGAAGAAAAAATTAAAGAGGCTCAATCTAAAGGAGAATTTGACAATCTTCCAGGAAAAGGTAAACCTCTAAATCTTGACGAAGACAATCATGTTCCACAGGAGTTAAGAATTGCTTACAAAATCCTCAAAAACAGCGGATATATACCACCGGAAATACAAGCACAAAAGGAAATAAAATCTACTTTAGATCTTCTTAAACATTGTACTGATGAGCGAGAAAAGTATAAGAAAATCCAAAAGTTAAACCTTCTGATCACAAAAATGAATATCACCCGAAAAGTGCCTGTAAATCTGGAGCAAGATCAACTCTATTATGAAAAAATTGTGGACAAGGTCAAAATTAAAAATAAGAAATGAGTTTAGAGTTTAAGTCATAGATATCGAATCGACAAACACAGACGCTCAAAATGGTAAATCAGAGAGCAAATGTGTTTGGAGAAGGGAAACATGGCAATCAAATGCCTAATGTTCTCTGACCGAAGATACTCTAAACCTGAAACTCTAAACACTAAACTTAAATCAAAGGAGATTTTATGGCTAAGATTCAAGACGGAACAGTGGTTAAAGTCCACTACACCGGCAAGTTGGACGATGGAACAGTTTTTGACACTTCTGACGGCAGAGAACCACTAGAGTTCACCATTGGCCAAGGTCAGGTTATTCCTGGTTTTGAAAATGCTGTCAAAGAAATGGAACTGGGAGAGAAGAAAACAATAACCATTCCAAGTGACGAAGCCTATGGCCCCCATAATGAAGACATGGTTATTCAAGTACCTAAAGAACATCTTCCCCCTGACATTCCTCAAGATGTAGGGCAACAACTACTCCTGCGCCATCCAAGCGGCCAGGAATTTCCAGCAACCATTATCGATGTCAGCGAGGACCAAATAACTCTGGATGCCAATCATCCATTGGCAGGCCAAAACCTTACTTTTGAAATTGAATTGGTTTCAGCCTAGGCAATAGTTCTACACAATTCGCGGTTAGAAAGGCGGCTAAAAAGCCGCCTTTCTTTTATTCACCGTCATCCGGGTAACTTCCAAGACAGGATCCAATTTGCGCATGCTTTCGATAGCCTTGTACAGGTGTGTGCTGTTGTTAACCAGAACAGTAAAAACAATTTCAGACCGACCATCAACATTAGATTTAAATGTCCCGGAATCAATATCAATATCTTCCTCTGTCAAAAGACCACTAACCAATGCTAGAACACCCTTTTCATTTTTGCAAACAATTTTAATTTTCGCGGGAAATGCTTTTTCAACCCCCACTTCCCAGGCTACTTCCAGCATTCGTTCCGGTTCCATCCGCTCCACATTGGGACAGTCTGTAGTATGGATGGTTACCCCTCTGCCCCTACTGATATAACCTATTATAGGATCCCCGGGAATAGGATTACAACATTTGGCAAACCTGAGCAAAACATCACCAACCCCTTTGATGCGCACCCCATCTTTTCTTGGCCCCTTAAGCCGCTCCTTCTCTTCCCTTTGCGCAACTTCGCCCTTTTCCAGCTCCGCCTTAGGCTCTTCTTTGGGCAATAGGCGGTTTAAAACCTGCCTGGGTGTAATCCGTGCATAGCCAACGGCAGATAAAAGATCTTCTACACTTTTATAAGAAAAATCCCGGGCAACTTCCTCCAGTTGTCCTTCTCTGAGAATCTTCTGGATATTCAAGCCCAGTTTCCGGCCTTCTTTTTCCAGAACCTCCCGACCTAAAGCAATACTTGTTTCACGCTCTTCATTACGGATCCAATGCTTGATTCTGGTCCTGGCCTTTGCTGTTTTGACGAACTTCAGCCAGTCCCGACTGGGATTTCTGTGGGGATCAGTAATAATTTCAACAACATCACCGTTTTTCAGCTTGGTGTTTAATGGTACCAAACGCCCGTTTACTTTTGCCCCGGCACAATGGTCTCCAACCTCTGAATGAATCATATATGCAAAATCAACCGGAGTAGCCCCCTCTGGAAGCTCTTTAACTTCGCCCCTAGGAGTGAATACATAAACTTCGTCCTGAAACAGATCAAAACGAAGTGAGGCCATGAATTCCCGTGGATCTTTTAGTTCTTGCTGCCAATCAAGAATTCTACGCAGCCAGCTAAAACGTTCGGCATCTTTTTCTTTTAGTTTTGTACCACCTTCCTTATATTTCCAGTGCGCTGCCACGCCGTATTCTGCCAGCTGATGCATCTCTTCAGTTCTGATCTGAATCTCAATGCGTTCGCCATCAGGACCAATGACCGTCGTATGCAAACTTTGGTACATATTGGCCTTGGGCATGGAAATATAGTCCTTAAATCTTCCTGGCACAGGCTTCCATATGGCATGGACCAGACCCAAAACCGCATAACAATCTTTGATACTTTTGACGATGACCCTAAAAGCTATGAGATCATAGACTTGGTCCAGAGTCAGGCCCTGCTGAACCATTTTATGATAAATACTGTAAATATGTTTGACCCGACCAGAAACGCGGCCTTGAATGGAATTTTCCTCCAGGATATTTTTTATGAGGTCGCACACCTTATCAATATATTGTTGCCCGGTTGTCTGATGCCTTTTGATTCCATCTTCGATCTGATGGAAGATATCTGGCCGGCTATACTTAAGACTCAAATCCTCCAATTCAACTTTCAAACGATAAAGACCGAGACGGTTTGCCAACGGGGCATAAATATCGAGGGTTTCTTTGGCGATAAGCCTTTGTTTGATATCCTTCTGAAATTCCAGAGTGCGTACATTGTGCAACCTGTCGGCTAACTTGACCATGATCACTCGAATATCATCGGCCATGGCCAAAATCATCTTACGGATATTTTCCGCCTGGGCTTCCTCCTTGGAATCAAACTTCATTTTGCTGATTTTGGTCACACCATCTACAATCTTGGCAACTTCCGACCCAAAATGACGTTCTAACTCCTCAATGCTCGCTCTGGTATCTTCAACAGTGTCATGTAATAGCCCGGCAGCAATGGTTGATGCATCGAGATGCATTTCCGCCAGGATATTGGCCACCTCCAAAGGATGAGAAAGGTATGGTTCGCCGCTAAGGCGGATTTGACCAGCATGGGCCGCAGCTGAAAATACATAGGCCTTTTGAATCAGTGCCAGGTCAGAACTAGTCAGGTATGGGGAGACTTTATCTATAATTTCATTTATTCGGATCATAATTTTCGTAAATCGCAAAAAAGATTTAATATTTTTTATAATGTTAAGTTGAGATAGGAGAACCTAAATTCATTTAGCTAACCATTAGGCCTAATGGCTTGCGCCTCCCTTTTAAAAAACCACAGCCTGGAACCAATAGATCTCAGTTTGTGGATCTTGCCAACAATTCATGGGTAACCCCGCCTTTTGACAGGTATGGGCCAAGAATGTTTCTCTATCCCATCCCCATTCTGTAGCCACCTGAGGCAAAAGCAGTCCTGAATACCAGCCTTTACGCACCAAAAGACCATGTTTTCCTGGAACAATTTTATTTAAGTCCGGAACCCTCTCCAGAGGACTCAAAATCGAAATTTCTATCTCCACCCTGTCTAATTCAGCCTTGCTTAAAGGCGGAAATCTGGGATCTTCAAAAGCAGCGGCCCTGGCCATTTTAACTATAGTTTGCGTTAATGGTTCATCGCCTACTATATGGCCAATGCAGCCCCGTAACTGACCGTTAATTTTCAAAGTCACAAACGCTCCAAAATGCTCATTTAATTTCTCTGTTGGAGGCAGAGGAAAGTTTATCTCTTGTCCTTCCAGTTTGGATTTTATACTTAAAAAAGCCAGGTCCTTAAGATACTTTTTTTCTTCGTCCGTTAAATTGAAAACAAAATTATCCATATCCTATCCTCTTTTAGAGATTACCCTATGAAATAATGATATTTGAAAAGCTGATCTGGTTAGACTTTTAAACTCTGTAAAAACAAAAGGAATACCCCACACCTTAAAATGTGAAGCTTAGCCCGGAAAGAAATCCTTCACAACAAAGTTTCTTCGGTACCAAGCCTGCCCTCAATACAGCAAAAAATTCAGGGTTTAAAGTCTAACATTCTCGAAAGGTTCAAAAAGCAGTTTAAAAATGAGAGAAATTCTTTCTTTTGTCAAACTGAACAACCTTAAACCCAAATCAAATTTTCACAAATTACCACTTGATTTTTCCAGAAATAATATATAAAGGACTAGGTCTCTTTTGGCGAGGTAGCTCAGCTGGTCAGAGCATGCGGCTCATATCCGCAGAGTCGGGGGTTCAAGTCCCTCCCTCGCTACCAATAAGAAGTATAACTCTTGAAGATTATTCTTCAAGAGTTTTTTCTTTTTCAGACCCCTTGCCAAAAATAATTTTATGTCTTATATGATAAATAAGTTAAAAACGTGTTCATTGATATACCTCTTAAATAACTAATCGAAGCAAATCGCTGAAACAGATTTTCTCGATTAGTTCATTTAATCATGGCATCCAAATTTGGAAAAGGGGGCGCCATGGTTTCGACGGGGACGGTTGAAGCCAAGGTTGCAGGCCGAGGTGCTGCGGGGACCTCGTAAAACACGCAGCAACAGAATAAATGCCAACGATTACGAATACGCACTGGCTGCTTAATTTTCGCCAGCGCTTCTCTAGCCAATGCCTGATAGGCTAGAAGAAGCGACGACGCATCAGGCTGGCCGTGGAATTGAGTCTGACAATTCCAGGGCGAGAACTTCTTCAGACTGGTTTTCAAGTTGCCTGACCAGGGGCTTACTTGAAAACGAGAAAATAAACCTGGTCTAAGCCTGTAGACGCCTTGAGCGGAGCGTTCTCGGACGGGGGTTCGACTCCCCCCGCCTCCACCAATTTCCTCCCAATTATCAATCCTTTCGGATAGTTATATCCCCCCAGTTGTGGTAATTTCAAGCTTACACAAAGTTTTTACACAAATTGAACTTTAAGGAGCTTGAAATTATGCCTTCTATTGCCAAGTCCCCATCTTATTTAATCCGCAACACTTCTTCTTATTGTTTCCGTATGTGTGTTCCTAAAGACTTAAAGCCTATTGTTGGCAAGACAGAGCTAAGGTATTCTTTACGAACTGGAAGCTTGTCAGTAGCTAAACACCGAGCTAGAAATATGGCCTGTTATGTTCAATCTTTGTTCTTAAAACTAAGAGCAATGAGGGGACTATTTATGGAAGGTGAAAAGAAAGTAACAGGTAAAACGAGGTGGTAATTCTTGGCGCTACTGGAGCCACCTGCGCAAGCTGCACATCTATCTTGGACAGACAAATTTTTACAGGACTGAGGACTAGGCAAGAATGCTGGTCTCACCCTTAAATCCTCAGTCCTTAATTACTTTCAGTCCATTGATAGCTGCAATTTTTAGGCTGAATCTACGACCCCAATAATACTCGAGGCAACCAGGTAGCCAACTGGGGGAAAAAGACCACCAGTAACAAACCTATCAACTGCAAAATAACAAAGGGGATAATTCCCTTGTATATATGACCGGTTTTTATCTGAGGGGGGGAAACTCCTTTTAAATAAAAAAGCGAAAATCCAAATGGTGGAGTCATGAAAGAAGTCTGCAGGTTAAGGGCAAACAAAACTGCAAACCATAATGGATCAAAGCCCAAACTTTTCATAATGGGAGCAAGAACCGGAATGTGAATAAAAGTAATCTCTATAAAATCAAGGAAAAATCCAATCACAAAGATGAGCCCCATAATAATGGCCAATATGGCCCATTTCCCATAAGCAAGATGTTCTATATAGCTGCGGATCAAATGGTCACCACCAAGGCCACGAAAAACCAGACCAAAAGCTCCAGCCCCAACCAGAATAATAAATACCATGGAGGTAAGCTTTGTTGTCGAGGCCATCACGCCCTGAAGCATTTTTAAATCAAAGCGCTTATTGATGATGGTAAGCACTAAAGCACCACTTGCTCCTACTGCTGCAGCCTCTGTAGGGGATGCAATACCAGCAAAGATAGAGCCCAAAACAGCAACTATAAGCACTAAAGGGGGAAGCAAAGCTTTGGCCACTCTTTTCCACAAACCCTGCTCCTTAATCTGTGCCCACTCCTCTTCAGGGATTAATGGAGCAGCTTCAGGTTTTATCCAGGCATAAACAATGATATAAAGGACATATAAGCCCACCAGGAGCATGCCAGGAATAACCGCTCCCATAAACAAGTCGCCGACCGATACGCCTATAATATCGCCCAGCAAAACCAAAACTATGCTCGGCGGAATAATCTGGCCCAGAGTGCCTGACGCAGAGATGGTGCCTGTAGCCAATTCAGGTTTGTAACCTCTCTTGAGCATCGTGGGTAGCGACAATAAGCCCATGGTCACTACTGTAGCCCCGACAATACCTGTAGATGCTCCCAAGAGCATGCCCACAATGACCACGGAGACGGCCAGTCCCCCGCGCATGCGTCCAAATACCAAGGCCATTGTCTCCAATAAATCTTCTGCTATACCAGAACGCTCTAAGGTTACGCCCATGAAGACAAAAAGAGGAACAGCCAGGAGGGTAAAGTTGGTGATAACGCCCCAGATACGCAAAGGTAACAAGTTAAAAAAGTCCCACCCAAAACCAATAAGCCCAAAAAACAGAGAAGTTCCTAAAAGGGTGAAGGCCACCGGGAAACCAAGCATCAACAAAACCGTGAGCACCAAAAACATAATTCCGGGTAAAGCTTCCATCATTTGCTCTCTTCCTCCTCGCAACCTAAGATAACCAGCAGACTTCTAAGGCCCAGGGCAATGCCCTGCAATCCAACCATGACAAAACTAAAAGGAATAAAAAACTTGAGCACGTAGCGGGCAGGAAGCCCTCCTGGATCAGGTGAGCCTTCTTGCAAGTGAAGGGAGTTAAGAAAAAAAGTATATGATGTATCAACGACCAGGAAACAGCCAGGAAGCAAAAAAACTAGCACTCCTATCAAATTAATCCATGCCTGCTGACGTTTACTAAGACGTTGATAAAAAACATCTACCCGTACATGAGCATCATGGGCAAGGGTATAACCTGCTCCAAGCAAAAATAAGACTCCGAACAAATGCCATTCAAGTTCCTGAACAAATACAAATGTAAGATTAAACAAATAACGCATGATGACGTCCAAAGTTACAATCAGGACCATGGCCAAGGCTACCCAACCAGCTATCTTCCCCAACTGTTCATTTAACCATGTTATGATTTTTATGATCCGTCGCAAAAATGACATCCTAATCTTCCCCCGTCAGACAAAATAATACGCCTGCAAGCATCAAGTCTTTACAGGCGTATTATTTATTATAAAGTACTAGCCAATCACATCATAATAGGCCCTTTCAGATATTTTGCCCCAGGCGCCAACTTTTTCTTTGAAGACCTTAAAAGCCTCGTGAACTTTCCTTGCTTGCTTGCTTTTACTGGCTTCCTCTTCCAGGGTTTCCTCTGCCAGCTTGTGCAAGTCCTTAAGTAAGGCTTCAGGGAAGCGTTTGAGCTGTACTTTATGTTTATTGACCAAAGTCTGCAAAGCCTCTCCGTTTTGAGCCTCAAATTCAGACAATGTCCACAAATTGCTTTCTGCAGCAGCAATGTCTAAAATCGCCTGTAGGTCTTTGGGGAGAGATTCATATTTCTTTTTGTTCATGATCAATTCCAGGCATGTTCCTGGCTCATGCCAGCCGGGATAGTAGTAGTATTTTGCTGCCTGATAAAATCCCATACGCAGGTCATGCAAAGGACCAACCCATTCGGTTGCATCAATAACTCCGCGTTCAAGTGAAGTATAAATTTCTCCTCCGGCCAGCAGAACAACGGTGCCTCCTGCTTTTGACAATACCTTGCCGCCAAGGCCTGGGATACGCATTTTTAATCCCTTAAAGTCAGAAATGCCTTTAATTTCTTTGTTAAACCAGCCACCCATCTGAACACCGGTGTTACCCAGTGGTCTTGGAACCAGATTAAACGGGGCGTAAGTTTCTTCCCACAGCTTTAGCCCCCCGCCAGAGTAAAACCAGGTATTGATTCCCTGGGCATTCAAGCCAAAAGGAACGGCAGAAAACCACTGGCATGCAGGCTCGCGTCCTGCCCAATAATAGGCCGCACATGAAGCACATTCAACTGTGCCTTGAGAAACTGCATCGAAAACTCCCAAAGGAGGCACTAATTCACCGCCAGCGTAGACCTCTATCCTAAGCCTGCCACCACTTAATTCCTCTACGCGCCTGGCAAAGCGCTCAGCCCCGGTTTGTAAAATAGGCAGACCTGGCGGCCAGGAAGTAACCATCCGCCACAAATAGGTTTTTCCCTTCGCCCACACGTTAGGAGCGGACAAAGTTGTGGCTACAGCAGCCCCAGCGCCAGCCAAAGCTGACTTTTGTAAAAAAGACCTTCTGTTCATGCTCACCATCCTCCTAATAATTTTTCTTTATAAGCGTTCTTAGCAGTCAAAGACACGCAACCCTTTGAAACCAAAGGCTATTTACGCCAAAACACATATAAATCGTTAACACAATCAATAAGCAACGTATAAACAAATTGAACGGGCAATAGAATGAAATTGAACTTAAATCAACTTTACAAACACGAAAAAGAGATCAGGCAAGTTATACAAAAATTATTCAAGTAAACGTGACTAAAAAAGAATGATATTCAAAAAAAAGTTAAGGTTTAGCCTTTTAATAAGGCTAAAAAGCCATATACCAGAACAAACCCCAAAAAAGAGGGAAGGAAAATCTGGAGAAAATTATCTTTTTTGGGGATGGGAAAAGAACAAAGTTCGCTTTAACCTTCTTTTTTTCGCTGGACTTTTTAAGAAGTATATTTTCCCAAATTCCTTTGTCTTCGGGGGGATGGCGCTTGTTATAGAAGCTGAAAGATAAATGGGTGCATCCGATGGCTGCACTTGGGTTGAGTAGTAGAGTATGGTGAGTGGTTGAGTAGGTAAGATATTCAGTGAATATGGGTTTCCGTAGTAGAATTTTCCCCTGATTGCCGACAGATTCCGAATTATTACCACTGCACTGAACGCAGATCAGCAGTATAAAATAGGGTTTGGCCACAGGCTCTAGAGGCTCTGGTTACGTCATTCTGAGCGAATCAAAAAATTTCGTTAGGCACGTTAGATATTATCCGATTTATCGACATAGTTTTCCTGCCCTTCAACTTTGACACCTTCCTGTAGAATAAGCTAGTGCAATCGAAGACTTAAACGGTCATTTAGGAGTGTCCACTTTATGAATCTATTTAAGGCATTAACCAAGAGTAAAGATAAAATTCTATCTGTATCTTTAGAAAAGACATTCGATCTTATGATCAAGGAGTATGGAAGCATGCTAAAATTTAAACTTAATTCTGAGCTTAAAACGATAGAATTTGAAATTCTTTTAAAAGGAGAAATAGAACCTTTAAAGGGCATCATTAATAATTATGAATTATTCACAGAAAACGATAAATATTTCATCAGAGTCAAGGAGATAAAGACATCTCGCGAGTGGATAAATATTATTGCTGAGCAATATATTAAAGATAAAAAGTTTGAAATCCCCAAACAATATGCAAAGATGTTGAAGATGATTATTTAATTATGTAACGAACATGTAAAAATTTTCGTTTCCCCAGGTAATGCTTCCTATCTATTATTTAAAGTTATAAAGTTAAAGAAGACTGGACAACAAGTTAGTCTCAGCCACATACTCTTAGATAAAGAGCATTGAACGAAAATTAATAGTACAACTTACATGACGAATGAAGCTCAGAGAAAAAATTATGGTTCGATAATGATCCTACTGGCAGCGATGCTCTGGGGCACTACAGGCACTGCCCAGGCCCTGGCCCCAATGGGGGCCAGCCCCCTCGTGGTGGGAAGTTTAAGGCTTGCTGTAGGCAGTGCTTTTCTTCTTTTTTTTGCTCGCTCACAGCGGGTAAACTTTGAACCCAATCTATGGCTCTGTTGGCCTAGTCTTCTTGCTGGTATTTGTGTAGCCTTGTACCAATTTTGCTTTTTTGCCGGAGTAAAAAAGACTGGCGTGGCCGTGGGCACCATAGTGGCCATAGGTAGTGGCCCCGTGTTTGCTGGTCTTCTTACCTATCTATTTCGCGGGGAACAACTAACTCGTACCTGGGTTATTTCTACTTTTCTGGCTGTGGTTGGCTGCGCCCTTTTAATAGGCACTAAACAAGATCTTACAATAAACATTTGGGGCATTCTCCTCGCTTTGGGAGCAGGCTTTGCATATGCTCTATACGCGCTGATAAGCAAAGATCTCCTTCAAACTCATGCACCAGAAGCAGTCATGGCCGTCATTTTTACTCTGGGATTTATTTTTACTCTCCCTGTGCTAAAATTCTTAAACTGGTCCTGGCTGTCCCAGATAAAAACTCTTTTAGTCATTTTGCACTTGGGGATCTTGGCCACTGGCCTGGCCTACATATTATTTGCCCGCGGCCTGACAACCGTACCTGTAAGCTCAGCTGTTACCCTGTCCCTGGCAGAACCACTAACCGCCGGTCTTCTGGGCATTTTTTTTCTAGGCGAACCTCTGTCATTGTATACAGGTATTGGAATTAGCTGCATTCTCATCAGTCTAGTTCTTTTATCCAGGCCTACCTAACCCAGCCGAATCAAACTTGAAGGTCTTGGGTGCTATCCGATGGCTGCACTTTGGTTGAGTAGTTGAGTATGGAGAGTAGTTGAGTGTGTGTAGGATATTCTTTGGATATGGGATTCTGTAGTAGAATTTTCCCCTGCTTGCTGCCAGATTCCGGATTATTATCACTGCACAGAACACCTACAGAGGTTCGGTTACTCAATTATAAAAAAATTTTGCTAACCATAAAAAAGAAAAGTGGAAACAATCAGCAGATGGAATGCCAAAATTAAGGCTTCTTAAAAATAGTGCAAATAGCGGATACCAAGGTCTTTTAGCTCGTAAAATTGATACAAAAACACTGTAAAAGGCACGAGATTCTTCACTGCGCCTTGCTCCGTTCAGAATGACGCTCTCCTTCCCGCTTGGACTGAATCAAAGCGGCGTAAATGGCAAAAAAACAGCCATATCAAACCCACCAATTTATACATCCGTCCAAAATTCATTGTTCTTGGAAAGTTAATCCCATCCAGAGGGAACCTATCAGTTATAGTTAGCAGCCATAGAGTCTGTGACCAAACCCCATTTTAACCGCTGATTGAAAGTCCTGGTTTCTGAAATGCATTACAAACGGCTTGGGCAACCCATCTTGGTGAAGCTTGCTTAAAAAACAGAGCATCGGGATGAATTGACTAACTATTTTGCGATACTGACCATAACTATAGATAATAAAAAGAATATTTGTTTACCCAAAATATCCCATTATGCTCTGTCCGCAAGCAAGCTATAGATGAATCCAGGCATTTGAACCAGCTTGAAAGAAATCAGGATTGAAAAAATTATGAAAAATTGTCCCCTGGATCCGTGAAAATTAACTCAACAACGATTCCTGTAACAATCCGAGGCTTTTGGAAAACAGCGAAAACTGTCTGACCGAGTTAGGCAGCCTTAATTAAAATCTTTTTAAATCGTTAGCTCCAAAATTTGCTTAAAAACCTGAAAATATAATGCCACATAAATCCAACGAATCGTGTTAAAAATTTTAAGTTAGGCTGCCTTCGAGGGAGTTTTTTCGCCTGTTTGACAAAAGTTCCGGATTGCTAATTGTCAATAAACAAAATTTACTCACTTTCACGGATTCAGGTAGTCCTCTTAAGCAAGGTTTGGCCACAGACTCCATAGGCTTAAAACAGCGAGCAGTTAACAATAAACTTTAAATATCAACAGGTTACATCCTAAAGCTACCCCCCCAATTTCTAAAGAAAATTACCTAATGATTTTTCACCAAAATTATGCTATTTTTTCTTAATTCATAAAGCTATAATTTAATTTCGTACTTTTCGAATTTCTCGTGGAGCATGATTCGTTAAAAGTCTCCCTCCAAACGAATCTTTCAACTTTTAGCTGAACACTCTAATTTTAAATTTGTGCTCTCGACCTTCGATTTGAGCTTCAAGCTTAAATAATTGGAGAAAATAAATGAGTATTCCTTTTATCGATCTTAAAACTCAATATAAAAAAATCGAGTCCAAGATTAAGGCAAGGATAGACAAGGTCCTAAACCACGGGGCCTATGTTATGGGGCCGGAAGTCAGTGAACTTGAGCAAAAATTAAGTCAATATGTAAACACAGATTACGCCCTGGCCTGTTCATCAGGTACAGATGCCTTGATTTTAGCACTCATGGCCTTGGATATCGGCCCGGGAGATGCAGTACTCACCACACCATTTACTTTTTTCGCCACGGCCGAAACCATAGCCTTTCTTGGGGCCACTCCAATTTTTGTCGACATTGATCCCGAAACGTACAACTTGTCTGTCAATGAACTTAAAAGGACCATCCAGGCCATAAAAAATAATGAGCAAACCCTTTGCCCTCTCCCGGCCAATATCAAACCTGGTTCCGTATCGCTCAAGGCTATCATTACCGTAGATTTATTTGGCCTACCCTGCGATTATGATCAAATCACTGAAATTGCCAGACATGAGAACTTAAAACTAATCGAGGATGCAGCCCAAAGCTTTGGAGCTACTTATAAAGGCAGAAAGGCTTGCTCTTTTGGAGATATTTCCTGCACATCTTTCTTCCCGGCCAAGCCCCTGGGCTGCTATGGCGATGGAGGGATGTGTTTTACCAATGATCAGGATATAATTGAAAGCTTGCGTTCTTTGCGCATTCATGGTCAGGGCAAGGACAAGTATGAAAATGTACGCATAGGCATTAACGGGCGCCTGGACACCTTACAGGCCGCCATACTACTGACCAAGCTAGAAATTTTCCCACGGGAGGTTATGCTTCGGCAGCAGGTGGCCGAGAGGTATAATCAGCTCTTTGAACAGCTACCAGAGCTAGTCACTCCCCAAGTACCTGCTGACCGGACCTCGGTCTGGGCCCAATATTCACTCTTGGCTCAAAACAATCACCAGAGAGATAAAATTTTAGCACATTTAAAAGAGAAGAATATCCCCACAGCTATTTATTATCCCAACCCCCTGCACCTGCAAAAAGCATTTGATTACCTGGGGTACAAACAGGGTGATTTTCCAATCAGCGAAAATATCGGTGAACGTATCTTTAGTCTACCCATGCATCCCTACCTTGAACCTGATATGCAGGAAAAAATTTTTAGCCTGGTCAAGGAGGCAGTTTGACAACTAAAGGAATCGAGCAGCATTGAACAACAAACTCGACAAACTCATAAATGGTAACTAATGCTTAACTCCCGCTGGCACATCTTGCTCTGGTTTGCCTATCTCCTTTGGCTTGTCTGCGCCAGCCTGACTCCTCTGGATATTTCCCTTGATGTCAGGCACGGAGACAAACTGCTCCACGGCCTGGCCTATTTTTTTATGGCCATGCTCTATCCCTGGCCTCTTGTTCGCCATGGCCGAGTTTTTATTTTCGTGGTTTTGACCATACTTGGCTCTTTTATAGAACTTTTGCAGAGTGTCCTGCCCGTAAATAGAACAGGAGACATAAAGGATATTCTGGCCAATTCCTTAGGGATTATTCTTGGTCTTTTGGTATTATGGATTTTTCAAACAACTGCTTATAAGGAAAAATATTCGAATAATAAAATCAAATAAAGCTGGTTAGAGCCGAGTCTCAGGATTGAGAGACGAACAAAGGAGAAACATTATGGACAACAAAATCTTTGAACTAGGCCTGTCTGTAGAAGCAATTTCTCTCTATCTTCTGCTTGATGCACTGATTGCGGCAGAAACACCTTTGAATATGGCAAATGTGCATTCCAGGTGGAACGCCACAGAAGAGATGCTCTCTAAATCGATTGCCGAGCTACAAATGAATGATATAATCCAGATAAATGGCCAGGAGTTTGTTCTTAATCCAGTATCCAATTGGACAGAGACTAAAAAAGCCTAAGCCATGCCTGAGTTGCATTCTCTATGGTCTGGACTAGGATGGCCTTTACTTCGGCTCTGCTTTTTTATCTCCTTAGGCGTTTTTATTGGCAACTTTATTGAATCCCTGAACTGGACCAGATTTATCGCCAAGCTAGCCTATCCTCTGGTAAAATTGGGCCATCTTCAAGATATTTCCGGGGCGAGCTTCTCCCTGGCTTTTTTTTCAGGAGTTACAGCCAATACCATGCTTGCTGAGGCCTATGACCAGGGCCGCCTCAGTAAAAAAGAACTCATTCTCTCCAATCTGTTCAACTCCTTGCCCACTTACTTTTTACACTTGCCCACGACTTTCTTTATTATTGCGCCATTAATCAAAAAGGCAGCCATTCCCTACTTCATGCTGACCATCTCTTCTGCTTTTTTACGCACCTTTTTTATTGTTCTCCTGGCCAGGTTTATTTTGCCAGCCCCTAAAGAGTCTGGTCAGAGCTACAGGCTACCCAACGAGGCCAGCTTTGACCTGAAAGAGATTGCCATAAAAACCTGGAAAAGATTTGGCAAAAGAATGCGCAAAATTTTGAGTTATACTGTGCCCATCTATGTGCTCGTCTTTTTCCTACACCGCTTCGGAGTCTTCCAGAATTTGGAAAACATCATGGCCAAATATATCGACGTCTTGTCCTGGCTCCCACCCCAGGCCTTAAGTATCGTCGCCCTCCAATTAGCTGCAGAGTTTACTGCCGGCCTGGCTGCAGCCGGTGCTCTTTTAGACAGCGGTTCTTTAATGATTAAAGAGGTGGTTCTTGCCCTAATCGTGGGAAATATTCTCTCCTCCCCCATGCGGGCCATCCGTCATCAACTACCATATTATGCAGGTATTTATAAACCAGCCCTGGCAGTGAGGTTAATTATTTTCAATCAAAGCTTTAGAATAGGCAGTCTTATGCTTGTGGCTCTGGTCTACTATTATTTTTGTTGAGCAGTGGGTGCATCCGGTGGCTGCACTTGGGTTGAGTAGTTGAGTAGGTGAGTGGTTAACCAGGTAGGATGGTCAGTGGATGTGTGATTCCGTAGTAGAATTTTTCCCTGGTTGCCGCAGTAGGGTTTGCACAGACTCTTTAGCCTTTTGACCTTTTGCCCATTTTCCCTTAACCTTTGTTTCCATGTTCATAATCGAGCAAAATTTAATCGACCAAACTAAAGAAGCTATTCTAGAAGCCGGGAAAATCATCCTTCATAATTGGGACCGGCCAAAGCAAATTAGACATAAAGGCCGCATTGATCTGGTTACAGATACTGATGTGGCTGTTGAAGATAAACTAAAATCTTCTCTCAAAGACATCCTGCCTCAGACCAGTTTTCTGGCTGAAGAATCTGCCAGCAGCACAAAACCAGGCAACCTCACCTGGATCATTGACCCCTTGGATGGAACAACCAATTTCGCTCACCACATTCCATTTGTGGCCATTTCTGTTGCCCTGTGGGCTGAAAACAATGTTGTCCTGGGTTTTGTTTATCTGCCTATTCTAAAGGAAATGTTCTGGGCGGCACATAATAAAGGGGCTTTTTTAAACGATCAAAAAATTTCGGTCTCGACTACAAAAGCACTGGAACAAAGCCTCGTGGCAACTGGATTCCCATACTCTGTTCGAGAGGACATTGATGAGATAATGACTTATTTAAGAAAGGTGCTCGTTACTGCGCGAGGTGTGCGCCGGCCAGGTTCGGCAGCCATTGATTTGGCTTACACTGCATGTGGTCGCTATGATGCCTTTTATGAACTGGGACTAAAACCCTGGGATACAGCCGCAGGGCTCCTGCTTGTCCAGGAGGCAGGAGGAAATATTTCCACTTTTTCCGATAAGCCTTATACCTTGGGACATCGTCAAATCCTGGCCACCAATGGTCTTGTTCATCAGGCCATGGTTGATTTATTGAGATGAACATCCTTCTGATTGACAATAACGACAGCTTCACCTGCAATCTGGAACATCTTCTGGCCACGACCACAAAGGGAAAGGTTAAGGTTATCCCGTATAACGAGTTAACTTTAGAACTGCCGAAAGGATACGATTTTACAGTAATCTCACCTGGGCCAGGAAAACCATCTGAATACCCCCAGTATTCATATCTTTTTGCCCAAAACATACCCATTCTGGGTATATGTTTGGGTATGCAAATTATTAATAAATTTTTTGGCGGGAAAACAGCACCGTTACAGGGATGCATTCATGGAAAAACCGATGCAATCAGGTTTATGGGCCGAAACTATCAGGTTGCCCGTTACCACTCGCTCTACTTAAGCCAGGTAGCTGATTGTCTAGAGGTAATTGCAATCAACGCTAGCGGCGTACCCATGGCGGTACGCCACAAATCTCGCAAAATTCTTGGCTATCAGTTCCATCCAGAGTCTTTTTTAACTCAGGACGGAGAAAATTTTATCAACTATGCCCTTAAATTTTTCGAGCTCAATTGAACCTGAGAGGTTTATATCCATTGCCGCACATCTGGCCCGGCACTACATGGCTGACCTTTTCTTGTCCGGACCAGGATATCCAGGCGAAAACACATGCCTGGTTGGAATTAACCCCAGCGACTCCCTGATCGTAAACGAAGAGACCAAACAAGAGGACATCAGCAAATTTGTCTTTTCCAGTCCAAGTCCTACTTTTGGTTTTTTAAGCTATACCTATGGGCTAAAATTACACTCCATACCCACAAGTAAGACCATAAATTTTCCTTTGGGCCATTTGAAAAAATATAAAGCTTTGCTTGTCTATAATCTAAAGAGCAAAAAACTCGAATTGTATAGTTATGGTCAAGACGCTAGAGAGCTGGAAAAACTCGTTTCCCAGTCAGGTCAGCTTAATCTTGATTTTACTCCTTCCCAGATTGCTAGCGAGTTAAAAGGATCTCTTATCAGCTCTCTGGACCGGTCCGCTTATATACAGGGCGTGAAAAAAGTCCTGGACTATATCCGTGCTGGCTACACTTACCAACTAAATCTTTCCATTAAATTTTCCATAGACTTTAATAACCTGAACCCCCTTGATCTATTTCTTCATCTCTGGCGCAAAAAACCTGCCCCGTTTTACGCCTGGTTTTATAGCGGCCAGCACCGGATCATCTCAACTTCTCCTGAACGTTTCCTCCAGGTTAAAAACGGCAATGTTTTGTCCCAGCCTATCAAAGGCACGCTTTCTTTCCAGCGCTTCGATCCAGCTCTTGTTTCCCAACTGACCAGCTCCGATAAGGAAGATGCAGAGTTATCCATGATAGTAGACCTGATCCGAAACGACATTTCCTATAATTGCGCTTACGGAACAGTGAGGGTGAACGGCCATAAATCAACTTTTATTGTGGACAATCTGATTCAGATGTATTCAAATGTTCAGGGAAGGCTGCGTGAAGATAGAACTTGTGTGGACCTTTTACTGGATGCATTTCCCGGAGGTTCTGTCACTGGCTGCCCAAAGAAAAAATCCATGGAGCTTATCGAAGAACTAGAGCCTCATGCCAGGGACATTTACTGCGGGACATTCTTTATAATTTGGGACAAAAAAAATATGGATTCATCCATTGCCATCAGAACCGGTTATTACGATACCAGGGCCAAAAAATTTCACTTTTTTGCCGGTAGCGGCATCGTCATCGACTCTGATCCTGAAAAAGAGTACCTGGAAACTTTGGCTAAAGCAGAAAAATTTCTGGACATAGTTCAATCATGATCTATTTTTACAAAAACGATTTTCATGAAGACCATGTCAGGTTAAATGTGCAGGGCCCGGCCTTTAAATTCGGCTTTGGCTTTTTTGAAACCCTGTTTTATAACCAAAAAAAAGTATGCCACCTGGAGGCCCATCTAACTCGCCTGCTCTCCAGCCTTGAAACATTCAGCGTGCCCTATCAACGCGTGGACTTCGAATCGGTGATCCAGGAAGTTCTTTATCAGAATGGTCTTTTAGACGACTTTGCCCGGATAAATATCTACTATTTTCTGGACTCTGACACAGCAGCCTCATCACCTCTTATTGCTGCTGCCCGTTACTCGCCTGCCCCGGACAAAACTTACCGCCTGCTTATTTCACCAAATCATCTTCACACATATTTAAGCTCGCATAAGACTATGAACTACATGTATTACTATCTCGAGCGAGCTTTGGCTTTACAAAAAGGCTTTGATGACGCTTTGATCACAAATAACAGGGAGCATGTACTGGAAGCTTCCACTGCTTCTCTGCTATTCAGCGATGGAATAAAATTTTACTCCCCGGCTTCAAAATATAAACTCCCCGGCACGAGTACTGCCGTAGCCCGTTCAGTTATAGACATTAAAGAAGAGGTCATAAACTTAGATAACCTGCCTTCGTTTAAACACGTTTATATCCTTAACTCGCTCATCGGCATGAAGCCCGTGATCCAGATAGACGATTTGAAGTTTGAGCCGGAATATAAAACCTGTCGATTGGTTTCGGAAAAAATTCTTTTTCCTTAAGTAGAGGTGCAGCGTGCTCCTACTTCTTCATCCAACACGCATTTACAAGGATTGAGGGCTTGGCCACAGAATCACTCAGCCAAAGACAGAGGGCAGGTTCAACTTTCAATTTTCAACTAATTTAAAATCATTCCTGATATTTCTATTCCCAAACTATTGACAAAAAATTAAGCTCACATTAAGGACTTTAATCCTTGTCGGGAAGTGGCGCAGCCTGGTAGCGCACCTGCCTTGGGAGCAGGGGGCCGCTGGTTCAAATCCAGTCTTCCCGACCATAGCAATCAAGGGGTTACGGATAAATTTCTGTAACCCTATTTTATTTTGGGCAATGTTTCGGGGAACATTATCCAGCCAAACCCACTTACAGCCAGCCACACACTTTTTTTATAAACCTAACCTATACTAACTCCGCCTTGTTCTTCTTCGCCCTCAACCCATTCGATCTCCAATTCAAGTGTTCTTTTGACCCTCGCCTTGGTCTCTTCTTCCACTTTAACCTCAAGAGTCAAATTCTTTGGAAAACTCAAGACGATCTCATTCGTTCCCTGCTTTAAAATCAAACTTCCTTGTTCGATTTTATCTGCTACCTGTCTTAAAAAAACGGCCACTTCCTGGGCTGTTTTTCTCTCTTCACTTTTAAATAGCACTTGTTCTCTGCCCATAGTCCCTCCTTTATTTTTTGATATAGAACACAAACCTATCTTCAACTAACTTTAGATAACTACAAATTCTACCTGTGGATGATCATCAATCCAGCAAATCTTAGCCAAAGAGGGTTGACCATCCCGAGGGTGAAACAATGAACCCGGGTTCAAGAGATATGCACCGGTTTTTGCCTGGCCCCAGAAACGACGATGAGTATGCCCAAAAAGAATCAAATTATACTCAGGGCCGAAGGCCTGTGCTACACTTTCCCCCACATTTGCTCCCCGGCCAAAACCATGGGCAATACCTATCTTTTTACCGGCCAATTCCAGGCTTAAACTAGGAGGCATATCTGTTAATTGAAAATCACAATTTCCCCGCACAGCATAAAATCTGGGATGGGCATTCAAAAAAGCCCAGGTATCCTGACCCACAATATCTCCGCAATGTATAAGCACATCTGCCTGTTCAAGATGCGCCCTAAAAATCCAGACCAATTCATCATTAGGGGATTTAAGATGTGTATCTGAAATTACCGCGATGATCATCTTAATTCTATCTAGTCAAAGGATTCAACAAGCAACCAGTTAACCAAAACTCAAATCGCCTTAATCCTCTATTTGTGTAAGACCAACTTTACTTAGCCTGTACCTGAACTGGCGCAGGTTAAGCCCCAAAAGGCCAGCTGCTTTACTTTTATGATTATTTGTCCGCTCAAGGGCCTGTTCTAAAATCTCTTTTTCCTGCTCCAAAAGGTAGTCATCCAGACTAATTTTCCCTTGTAATACTTCTTCTATTCCAGAGGATCTATCACTCACCTGGGGCTGTTCATAAATCACTAAGGAGTTAGGAGTAATTTTATCTCCTGTCTCCAGGGCCACTGCCCGCTCAACAATATTTTCCAACTCCCGGACATTACCCGGATAAGTGTATTTCAAAAGTTTTTCCTCGGCCTCTGGAGTAAATTCGTGCACATTCTTTTTTTGTTCAGCACAGGCTCTTTGTAAAAAATACCTGGCCAGCAGCAAAATGTCTTCTCCCCGTTCACGCAAAGGAGGGAGGTTAACAATGACTCCGCTTAAACGATAATAAAGGTCCTCCCGAAAATTTCCCTGAGCTACTTCCTGCTCCACCAATTTATTCGTGGCCGCGATAAAACGCACATCAACGTGCCTTTCCTCTACAGCGCCCAAGGGGATAAAACACCGTTCCTGAATGCAACGCAGAAGTTTGACCTGTGTCGAGGGCTTAAGTTCCGCCACTTCGTCTAGAAATACCGTACCCCCTTCAGCAGCCTCTAAAAGGCCTTTTTTAGGTCGATCTGCACCGGTAAACGCCCCTTTGGAATAACCAAAGAGTTCACTTTCTATTAGATTGTCAGGCAGTCCACCACAATTTATGGCCAGAAAAGGTTTGTCTTTGCGCCCACTTTCATTGTGAATAGCCCGGGCGATGAGTTCTTTTCCCGTGCCTGACTCTCCTGTGATAAGCACATTTATTTCAGTCGGGGCGATTTTTTTTACCAAATCAAAGACTTCCTGCATCTTCTTACTTTGGCCAATAATTTGACCATAGTAGCCTTTAATCTGGCCTTTGAGGAAAATATTTTCCTCTCTCAAACGGCTGGCTTCCAGGATTCGTTCCACAATCAGCAAGAACTCATCCAGGTCAAAGGGTTTGCTGATATAATCAGCCGCGCCCAGTTTCATGGCTTCAACAGCACTCTGGGTTTCAGCAAAGGCTGTAATCATGACCACCGGCAAATCCGGATGGTAATTTTTAAGTTCTTTAAGCAAATCCAAACCGCTTTCCTGGCCCAACTTTAGATCCAGCAAAACCAGATCCGGGACATGGGTCTTTAAGAGCTCCCAAGCCTGAGCCGAATTTTCCCCTTTCCAGACCCTGTGCCCTTTTTTAACCAGAGCTATTTCTAATACTTCACGCAGACTCAGATCGTCATCAACAATAAGAATATTTGCCATATTTTTTAATGTGGAGGTTTAAGGTATTCGCAATCTATTGTGTTTATTATAAGTTTAGTTGCTTACTGCTTAAATGTTTTATTGGTTTATTAGCTAACTACTCGACTACTCGACTACTTAAAAAATACAGGCTATAAATTAAATCCTGTTGAAAACCAAACGGCCGCGCAGAAAATGAGCCATGACCTGGCCTCTTAATTTCTGTCCCAAAGCTGGAGTATTTTTACCTTTGGAGAGCATGGTCTCCGGGCCTACCTCCCACTCTGCCTCCGGAGCAAAGAGGAAGAAGTCTGCTACATCTCCTTCCTGAAAAGCATTCGCCTTAAGATCAAAAATTTCAGCTGGCGCCTGCACAAAAAGCCGGATTAAATCATCATTACTTAGTACCCCATCCAGTACCAGACCAAAGCAAAGACTCAATGCCGTGTCCAGACCGGAAATACCATTTGGTGCTTCAGCAAAAGGAACATCCTTTTCAAATTGGGCATGAGGGGCATGGTCCGTGGCCAACACGTCAATTACTTTCTCACGCACAGCCTGTTGCAAGGCCAGGACATCATCTTTTGTTCGCAAAGGAGGATTGACTTTGGCCAAGGTATTATAACCCTGGACTAGGGTTTCATCCCAGACAAGGTAATGCGGGCAGGTCTCCGCCGTGATGGGAATAGATTTTTGTTTGGCCCAGGCAATCAATTCTACAGACTGACGACAGCTAATATGAGCTAGATGAATAGGTAAATCAAGATACGCTGCCATGAGGATATCCCTGGCTACCTGCATGGTTTCTGCCACTGAAGGGATACCTTTTAATCCCAAATACGCGGATACCTCTCCCTCATTCATTAGGCCTTCGTGGCTCAAATAACTGTCTTCACAATGATCGATGACTTTTAACCCCAAGTCAGAACTATATTCCACAGCACGGCGAAAAAGTTCGTTATTTTCTACAGGCAAACCATCATTTGAAAAGGCTTTGCAACCAGCTTCGGCCAGTTCAGCCATGGGCGATAGTTCTTTACCGGTCAGTCCTTTGGTCAATGCCCCGATGGGATGTAGAAATGGGCCATGAGGATGAAAATTCCTGGCCTGTTCGAGCATAAACTCTGTCACTGATGCTGAGTCATTAACAGGATTGGTATTTGCCATGGCCATAACCTGACCAAAACCTCCGGCTATGGCTGCTTTTAGGCCAGAATTAATATCCTCTTTATATTCAAATCCAGGCTCACGCAGGTGTACGTGCACGTCTATAAGACTGGGCCAAAGCAAGAACCCTTGACCATCGAATTCTTCTTCTGCCTGAACTCTCTCTGTCCCTCCGGGCACAAACTCCTTGATCTTGCCTTGATGGACTATAAGATCCCCTTTTTTATCGTTTAGAACCACATTTTTAACCACTAAATCTGCCTGCATTTAAGCCCCCGAATTGAGTTTGTTGCGTTAGCTCTTCACTTAAACTACTTTAGAGCCTGTGGCCGAACCTTCCTATCACCTTAATTTCCATGGTTTATTCTAGTCTTTGTACCAGCATAAAAGAAACCAAGACTTTCAATCAGCGCTTAAAACAGGGTTTGGCCACATGTTCTTTAATGATGTAGTTGGGTCCCGGGACGAGCCAGATAAAGATAGAGAACGGCCATACGAACTGCCACGCCGGCTTCCACCTGGTCCAGGATCAAACTCCGATCCCCGTCCGCCAATTCCGAGGAAATCTCAACGCCTCGGTTCATGGGGCCTGGATGCATAATCTTAACATCATCCTTGGCCAGAGCAAGGTGTTTGCGGGCTAACCCATAGCGCTGGGCATACTCTCTTAAATCTGGCAACAGCCCTGCTTCCTGACGCTCCAATTGAAGCCTTAGACAAATAATGGCGTCTACTCCTTCACAGGCCCGTTCAAGATCTGTAAATAATGTCACCGGCCAGTTTTTTACATCAAAAGGAAGCAAGGTCCTAGGGGCGCAGAGCCTCACCCTGGCACCCAGCTTGGTCAAGAGGATGATATCAGATCTTGCCACCCGGCTATGAGCAATGTCTCCGAGGATAAGAATCTCCCTGTTCTCAAAACTTTCCCAGACTTGACTCAAAGTAAAGCCATCCAAGAGGGCCTGAGTAGGATGAGCATGCCAACCATCGCCGGCATTGATCACTGTACAGTACAAATTTTTAGCCAGAAACTCAGCCGCTCCGCTGAAACTATGCCGGACGACAATGGCATCCGGACGCATGGCTTGCAAAGTTAGGGCAGTGTCTTTAAGACTCTCTCCTTTAAGGAGGCTACTGCCCGACTTGCTCAAGGAAAAACTATCTGCCGAAAGGCGTTTAGCGGCCATATCAAAGGAGGTCTTGGTCCTGGTGGAGGGTTCGGCAAAAAAAAGAACTACACTCTTACCTTTTAAAGTAGGTACTTTCTTTACCGGCCTGCGGTTAATTTCCAAAAAATGGCGGGCCGTCTCAAAAACATGCCGGATTTCCTCGACTGATAACTGAGAAACATCCAAAAGGTCCTTGTGCGACCAATGCATAATTTTACCTCATAATTCGTGATTTGTTCAAATGGCGCTTACTCGGCACATAAGAGTCTGTGGCCAAACCATATTTTGACTACCAGATTGAAAATCCTGGTTTCTTGAAAGCATTGCAAAGGGCTGGGTAAACCATCTTGACGAAGCTTGCGGATAAGCAGAGCATCGGGGTGACGAAGCTAAATAGCCAGAAGTATTTGCCATAACTATCGACAATAAAAAGAATATTCATTTATCCCCAATGCCCCGTTATGCTCTGCCCGCAAGCAAGTCTTAGTTGGATCCAGGCATTTGCACCAGCATGAAAGAAATCAGGATTGAAAAAAATTATGATAAAGTTGGCCTCTTAAGCAAGGTTCGGCCACAGACTCATAAATCTTTTGCCATATACATAAAAAGTTAAAAAAAGAAAAGTTTGATTAAGTGCACATAGTCAGTCATCAATATAACTCAAAAAATAAAACAGAAAAACACAATGAACTCAATAAGTATTTATACCATAAGCCTTGGTTGCCCTAAAAACCTTGTGGACACGGAAAATATGCTTGGTCCACTAAAAAATGTTTGTCGCAACGTTGATGATCCAAGAAAGGCCCAGGTCATCCTCATTAATACCTGCGCCTTTATTCAACCGGCCATAGAGGAGTCCCTGCAAAATATCCTGGAAATGGTCGAAATAGTTAAGGAAAGTAGCCAAAACCCTCTATTGGTAGTTACTGGCTGCCTGGTCTCCCGTTTTGGTCAGGAATTAAAAAAAGAAATCCCTGAAGTGGATATTTTCCTGACCATCAAGGACCAGTCCAAGTGGCTAGAAGTTCTGACCAGACATTTTAGTAATAAGTTAGCTTCCAACAACCAACACTCAATACTCAAAAACCAAAACTCAAAACTGTTCCCCCGGCTGCTGACTACCCCTAAAAGCTTTGCTTATTTGAAAATTAGTGAAGGGTGCAACAATAAATGTTCTTTTTGCTCCATCCCTTCCATAAGGGGCCGCCTCAAATCCAAACCGCTGAACCAACTCATACAAGAAGCTGAATTTCTTTTAGACCAGGGAGTCAAGGAAATTATTCTTGTAGCCCAGGACAGTACTGCTTATGGACGGGATTTGGGTTACAAATATGGTCTTATGACCCTTTTAGAGAAGCTCTTGTCCTTGTCCAGGTTGAAGTGGCTTAGAATTATGTACCTCTACCCGGCCGGACTAAGTCAAAGCTTACTCAAATTTTTAGCTGCTTGCGGGAAGCCATTTGTACCTTATTTTGATCTGCCTCTGCAGCATGCCCATCCCCAAATCTTGAAGTCCATGGGGCGACCATTTGCTCAGAATCCTCAAAAAATCATTGACCGCATTCGTAATTATTTTCCTGAGGCCGCCCTCCGCACCACTTTGATCGTTGGCTATCCTGGCGAGACAGATGCCCATTTTCAGACCCTCTACGATTTTGTAGAACGTAACCGATTCCATCATCTCGGGGTGTTCCCTTATTATCCAGAACAAGGCACAAAGGCGGCAACACTTCCCCAGCAAGTTTCAGATGTGGAAAAAAGAACACGCCAGGACCTTATAATGAGGCTACAACAAAAAATTAGCACCCGGATACTGGCTGAATATGAAGGAGAAAACATGGATGTACTGGTGGACAAAGCACACCCTGAATGGCCGGGTCTATTTGTCGGAAGGGTCTGGTTCCAGGCACCGGAAATCGACGGGGTGACGTATATCAGTGGCCCTGACATCCATAGCGGATCAATGGTTTATGCCACGATCCACGAAGCCAAAACTTACGATCTTGTAGCGCTTTATTGATAAATTTATTTATTTAAAACAACGAGCTAAGGATTAAAGACTAAAAAATTTCCCTTCACTCTGGTGTCCCATCCTTCTAGCTTTCGCCACACTCAGGCTCAACACTGCTATTCTCCTTACTTTTTAACTATCAAACCCTCATAAACTTATTGCCATCTATAGTCGTATCTGTTAGAAAAACTCAAATTATTGTGTGTTAGGGGGTTTTTATGGAAAACACAAACAACTTGGTGGAAACAAAACCTGATCTCGACATGGAGGTGAACTTTGAAGCTGAACTAGAAAAGTATTTAAACTCTGACTTTGATGAAGTCCAAGATGGCTCCATCATTTCTGGTGAAGTTGTCAAGATCACAAAAAACTATGTCCTGGTCGATGTCAGCTTCAAATCCGAAGGTCAGATTCCCATTGAAGAATTTCTAGACAGCGATGGCAATCTCACTGTGCAAGAAGGCGAGAAAGTTGACGTCTTTGTCGTGTCCAAAGATGAAGCTGAGGGTGCCATCACTCTTTCCTATGAACGTGCCAGGCGTTTTAAACTCCTTGATGAGTTAGAACAGGTCATGGAAGAAAACGGTACTATCAAGGCACGTATTATAAAACGCATCAAAGGTGGTTATCATGTTGACTTAGGTGGGATCATTGCCTTTTTGCCGGGTTCTCATGTTGATTTAAGGCCTGTTCCAGATATGGACGCTTTGGTCGGCCAGGAATTTGATTTTCGTGTCCTCAAAATTAATCGCCGTCGGAGCAATATCATTGTCTCCCGCCGCGTCCTTCTTGAAGAAGAAAGGGAAAAGAAACGCGAAGAACTTTTGAGCACCTTGGCTGAAGGACAGGTAGTGAAGGGGAAAGTAAAAAATATCACTGAGTATGGTGTATTCATCGATCTAGGCGGGGTTGACGGCTTATTACATATAACTGATATGTCCTGGAAAAGGATCAAGCACCCCAAGGAGATGGTCCAACTCGGAGATGAACTAGAATTAAAAGTTCTCAGTTTTGATCCAGAAGAGAAGAAAGTTTCTTTGGGTCTCAAACAGCTTGTCCCCGATCCATGGGCAAATATTACAGAGCGTTTTCCAGAAGGCGCAAAGCTGACTGGTAAAGTTACTAACCTGGTCGATTACGGAGCCTTTGTGGAATTGGATTCCGGAGTTGAAGGCTTAGTACACATATCAGAGATGTCCTGGACCAGGAAGCTGCGGCATCCATCACAGATGGTCAAGGTCGGTGATGAAGTTGAGGTGGTCATTTTGGGTGTGGATGCTGAGCGCAAACGCATCTCTTTAGGCATGAAGCAGGTCAATCCCAATCCCTGGGATATAGTCGCTGAAAAATATCCTGAAGGAACTATCTTAGAGGCTCCCATCAAAAACATCACTGAGTTCGGACTGTTTATTGGTATTGAAGACGGCATCGATGGTCTCATTCATGTTTCGGACATTTCCTGGACCAAGAAAATCCGTCATCCCAATGAACTGTACAAGGTTGGCGACATTGTCCGGGCCAAAGTGCTTACAGTTGACAAAGAAAATGAGAAATTCACTTTGGGCATCAAATAGCTTACCGAGGATCCATGGTTGGAAGTTCCTAACCGGTACCCTGTAGGTACAGCAGTGGTTGGGAAAATCACCAATATTACTGACTTCGGCCTGTTTGTAGAGGTGGAGGAAGGCATTGAAGGACTGGTCCATGTCTCAGAAATGAGCCGCAAAAAGATCAAGAATCCCAAAGAAGTCTTCCAGGAAGGCCAGGATATCCAAGCCAAAGTCATCCATGTCAGTGCGGACGAAAGAAGACTTGGACTGTCTATCAAGCAATTCCAGGAGGAAGAAGAGAAAAAACGGGCTCAGGATTTTAAAAACAAGTCCGGTTCTGCTGCCGGAAGTAACCTGGGCGAACTTATCCGCCAGAAATTAGAACAAGAGGATGGAGAATAAACTTAAATTCAGCCAAAAGCATCCTTTGCTCTTTGGCTTCGCTTTAATTCTAACGGCTATGGTCCTGATCATCGGGGCCATGGCCGTTTTTAATTTCTTCTTTTTTAAGGCCCACAGAAATTCATTTTTCGGAACCAAGGTCGGTGTGGTCCATATAAATGGTCTGATAGCTGATTCCCTGCGTATTACCAATTGGATTGACGAACTGGCCAAGGATAATGCCATAAAAGGGGTCATTGTGCGAATTAATTCACCCGGCGGAGTTGTTGGTCCTTCCCAAGAAATCTATGCTGCTCTTCAAGCCCTGGCCCGGAAAAAAAAGGTCGTGGCTTCAATGGGCTCTGTGGCTGCCTCCGGGGGCTATTATATTGCCTGTGCCGCACATAAAATTGTGGCCAACCCCGGCACTTTGACTGCCAGCATCGGCGTCAAGGCAAAACTCACCAACATGCAGGGACTCATGCAAAAATTGGGAATTGCCGAGCAGACCGTTACCAGTGGAAAATTAAAAAATGCCGGGACCATATTTCGGCCTTTAACCCCGGAAGAAAAAAAGTACTTTCAATCTCTGGTTAATGATATGCATGACCAGTTTGTCCAGGATGTGGCCAGAGGACGGCACATGGACATAGAAAAGGTACGGGCCCTGGCTGATGGTCGGGCCATGACCGGTCGGCAGGCCAAAGAAGCTGGTCTGGTGGATGAGTTGGGTGGATTTAACAAGTCTCTGGATGTCTTACGTTTGTTAACTGGAATTAAAGGGGAAATTTCCCTGGTGCAGGGTCCACCTGAAAAGTCGTCACTGTTAGAAAAATTTTTAGGTAAGCTTACTTTCAAAGAGCAAATTCTGGGGCCTCGGTGGGTATTTACCTATGAATAAGACTCAAGAAGTCATCGATAAGGTAAGTCAGGGTTTAAGAATTTCTTTAAGTGAAGCCCTGGAACTGGTTAAGAGAGCTTCCATTCATGATCTGGGCAGCCTGGCCTATCAGGTGCGTAGCAAATTATACGGACAGCAGGCCTTTTATATATACAATCAACATATTAATTACACCAATATCTGTCAAAATGCTTGCAGATTCTGTGCATACAGCAAGAGCCCTGACCAAGACGGCGCATATACCTACTCAATAGAGCAAATAAAAGACGAAGTTCGTAGCCGGATAAAAGAACCCATTACCGAAATCCATATTGTAGGAGGACTAAACCCAGATCTACCCTACTCTTATTATTTACAGTTACTAAAAAGTATAAAAGAGATCCGCCCTGATGTAAAAATAAAGGCCTTTACCGCTGTTGAGATCGCTTTTTTGGCCCAAAAATACGGGATTTCTCCTCGCAAGGTACTGCATGAATTGCACGAGGCTGGTTTGGATGCCTTGCCAGGTGGCGGTGCCGAGGTGTTTGATCCGAAACTCAGACAAAAACTCTGCCCGGAAAAGATTTCTGGCAAGGCCTGGCTGGATATCCATAGAGAGGCGCATAAACAAGGCATTCCTACCAATTGCACCATGCTCTTTGGGCACATTGAAACTTGGGAAGATCGCTTGAATCATCTCCAGTTCTTACGTGACCTTCAGGATGAAAGCGGTGGCTTTTTGTGCTTTATTCCTCTGCCGTATCAACCTGCAAATAATAATTTAAAAGCTGATGGCCCCGATGGTCTCGACTTTTTGCGCATGATTGCCATCTCCAGGATCTTCCTTGACAATATTCCCCATATCAAGGCCTACTGGGTTTTTGCCGGCATCAAGGCTGCACAGCTTGCCTTGTGGTACGGTGCTGATGACTTTGACGGAACAATCGTCGAGGAGAAGATTGGCCACGCTGCTGGTGCTGACACCCCCAGGGGGTTAACCGTCAAAGCCCTTTGCAAGCTTATTCAAAAAGCAGAATTTACACCTGTTGAAAGGGATACTTTTTTTAACGTCAGCCCGTAAACAAAAATGTAAGTCTTTCAACAATCCAAGTTCAGCAAGAACTGGAAGGTCCTAAAAAATGGACCAGACAATAAAAGATCTTCATAAAACCAGCCAAAAAAATTGTCTTAACTGCCAAAATTAAAATTACTGAAATTGGAGCATGAATAATTGACTTTTATAAACTTTTGGCATTAAGTATGTGAAATTTTCAACATACCTAAACGAGGAGGGTCAAAAATGGATGTTATCCTTGAACTGATCAAAAATATGTCTCACAGCACAACCGAGGGAATATTCGGCGTAACAGCTATTTTCATTTATTTTATAGTTATTGTTGCTGTTGCAATTTACCGCATCAAAGAAGGACAAAAAGAAGGTCATCATTAAAATAGAGCAAGGCTAAGGGCCTTTGGGTGATAGTAGATAGACAAAACATTGTCCAGTTACCAACTAACCCATAAATCTAATCTCTTAATGCAGCCCTTAGCCTTATGCTTCTTCATCCTCTTCATTAGACTCAGCCAAGTCACAAATCAAGTGACTAAATTTTGGGGGTTGCCCCTTACAAACGATTCAATGTTTTCTATCAACTGATCAGCCAGGTTGCTCATGGCCTCCTCACTTGCCCAGGCAATATGCGGCGTGAGGATAAAGTTAGGCTGATTCAGTTTGAGTAGTACATGGTCTTCCCGGGGCGGTTCTATACTTAAGACATCAAAACCGGCCCCAGCGATGAGACCTTCCTGTAAGGCCAGAGCCAGGGCATTTTCATCGACTACCCCGCCGCGAGCAGTGTTGATCAATAGACTTGAGGATTTCATTAATTTGAGTTCGGGCAGGGAGATGAGATTTCTTGTATCGGGGGTGAGGGGGCAATGAAGGGTTACAATATCGCTTTCACTCAAAACTGTTTCAAATGGCGTCCTGCCAGAACGAATAGTCTGCGCATTTTTGTGCTCAGCTAAAAGCACCTGCATACCAAAGGCCTTAGCCAGGCGTGCAACGGCCTGCCCCAGTGCTCCATAGCCGATTATCCCCAAGGTACTGCCGTGAATATCATGAATAGGATGAGTAAACAAACAAAACTGATCAGACTTCGACCATAACCCTGCGTGGATATCCTCCTGATAAGCGAGCAAGTTACGCCGTAAAGCCAAAATAAGCATAAAAACGTGTTCCGAGACTGCATTACAGGCATAATCGCGGATATTAGCCACAACAATTCCCCGGGCTCGGCAAAAATCTATGTCTATATGGTCTGTGCCTGTCGCTGCAACAGCGATCATTTTCAAGCTGGGCAACTTCTCTAGGGTGGCCCTGCGTAGGGGAACCTTGTTGGTGATCGCAATGTCTGCCTCTTTAAGCCTAGCTACAACTTCGTCTTCTCTGGTCCGCTCAAATTCTTCCCAGTGATGAGGGAAACCAGGTCTTTTGATATCTATTTTCAGGGTAGAACGATCCAAAAATACTATTTTATACTGCAAAACAATCTACCTCCGTGGTTAAAGTTCATCATAGAAGCCGAACCAACTTCCCTGCTTCGTCAGACCCGGCTATGAAGTAAGCAAAAAATTACAATGTACAGGTTCAGTAGCGTGAACCATTTAATGCCGGCTCTTGTAGTTGGCTCGATATATATTTTCTTGAAGTGACCAACCATTATTACTCATTTTTTCCCAAAAAGGACAAGAATGTCAAACCACGAACACCCAAATAACATTTTTGTAATATTAACTCACTACAAGTAACAACCCAACTTATTTTTTCATCACTTTATTATCCAAGCTTAAAGCAACAACCATGTGACGGCATACTATTTGCATAAAAAATCACATTAAAATTTCTAAGTAACAACTCTCTCAATGAATCTAATGAAAGACAAAATCAATCTCATAATATTGATAATATTGAAAGTTTGCTGAAGATTGACAATTTGATAAGGGATACCTTATCTATTTTATCTTTATAGCATTTTTTCATTGGGCACCTGACTATTAACCAGTCCTTTATCGATATGGTTATAGAAAAAAACTTATTTTAATATTTGAAGATACAGGAGGGACAAATTGAGTTTAAAAGGAAAAATGATTGCCCTATGTTTGCTGGCAAGTTCCATTCCTTTGTGTATTATTGGTTATTATAGCGTGAATCTTGCGACAGATATACTCCAAAAAAGGACTTATTCTCAGCTTGAATCGCTCAGGGATCTTAAAAAGTACTCCATGCAAAAGATCATTAACCGCTGGATGATAGACCTAGAAAAAATTTCTTCAGAAAAGGATACCCTCAAAGCCTATTCCCAGTTTAAGCGCTACCTCAAGTCCGAAGACGTCGAGCCTGGTCAGCCAATGGACGTACAAAATTCTTATTATCAAAAACTACATGAGATGTACGGATCTTCCCTGAAATATTATGTAAAGATCCTGGGATACGAAGATGTCCTGTTGATTGATCCTAATGGCAGGGTTATATTTACTGTCGCCAAAAAACCAGACATTGGCCAGGATTTGGCATTCGGAGAACTCAAAGATTCACATCTGGCAAAGTCATGGCGTGCTGCTGCCCAAGAAGGAAAAATAGTTTTTACCGATGTCAAACCCTACCCTCCCTATAACAATCAGCCCTCTGCCTTCCTGATCTCTCCTCTTAAGGGAGACCAAGAAAATGCCGGATTTGTTGCCCTAAAAATATCCTTTAAGGAAATCAAATCCCTAATGAACCTGCGCCCAAGCCTTGGAAATACCGGCGAGACCATACTTGTTGGTCAAGACTACCTGATGCGCTCGGATTCATACCTTGATCCGGAAAATCACTCCCTAGAGGCATCTTTCCTTAATCCAGATAAAGGACGGGTGCAATGCCAAGCTATCACCCTTGCCCTGGCTGGTAAATCAGGGCTGATGACCGATGTTGACTACAGAGGAGAAGTCGCTCTCTCAGCTTATGCGCCGATCACTATAAAAAACGTGGTTTGGGGGCTTATCGTCAAAAAGGATCGGGATGAGGCATTTGCCGAGGTCAGGACACTAAAACAAGCTTCATTTATCGTTGGAGGCGCTACCATTACATTGGTAATACTTATTATGCTCTATTTCTTGCGAAGAGAGTTAATAAAACCAATCGAGTCCCTAAAACAATTTGCACAAAAGGTGGCTGATGGCGACCTTGAAGCCAATGTCGATGGCAAATTCAAAGCAGAACTAAACGAACTGTTTGAGGCCAATTTACAGATGGTCCAACATCTTAAAGAAAAGATAAACCAGGCTAACAGGAGCAGACTTGAAGCCCAAAAACAGACCGAAAAGGCCCAAATGGCTCTAAACGAAGCCAACAAGGCCCGCAAAGAAGCCGAGGAGGCCACCCAACGAGGGAGGCTCCAGGCAGCCCAAAAACTTGAAGGTATTGTCGAGGAGATAACAACTGAATCAGATCTAATCTCCACTAAAGTCGCTGAAGTTAGCAAGGGGGTTCGTGTTCAACAGTCACAGATTCAAGAAATGACAACCGCTATGGAACAGATAAACATGACCGTAATGGATGTCGCTAAAAACGCCTCTGAAGCTGCTAATAGCGCAAGAGATACCAAGGACAAAGCTGCCAATGGATTCAAAATTGTTAAAAAAGCCATAGATGCCATAGATGAAGTTAACGATATGTCCTCGAATCTCAAGGATAATTTACACCAACTTGGTGTTAAGGTGGAGGCCATCAATCAAGTTATGGATGTTATAAACGACATAGCGGATCAAACCAATCTCCTCGCCTTGAATGCAGCCATTGAAGCGGCCAGGGCTGGCGACGCTGGCCGAGGATTCGCAGTTGTGGCCGATGAGGTAAGAAAACTCGCAGAAAGGACTATGGGGGCCACACACGAGGTTGGGGAAACAATCAGTAAAATTATCAATTCTACTCAGCAGAATATCGACCATATGGATGGGACAGTGGCCCTTGTGGCCAAAGCAACAGAGTTAGCCAATAAATCGGGCGAAACTTTGAGAGAAATTGTGGATTTGTCCGAACACACATCCACTCAAATACAAAATATCGCCACGGCAACCGAGGAGCAGTCTCAGGCCACTGAGGAAATAAGCAGGTCTTTGGAAGGCATAAACGAAATTGCCAACACCACTGCTGAAGAGATGATGCGCTCTGCCCAGGCCACTCAAGGCTTAGCCGAAGAGGTCAAAGAGCTTCAAGCTCTTGTCCAAGAACTAAAAGGAACAAATTAGTCCCCGGTATGGAAGGGGATGTGGGATTTTGAATTTCGGAACTAGCACCTGTCAAGCTATTTTGAGTAACTAACAAGAATCATTACAATAATCTTATGGTTATGCATAGAAGGGGGTGACAGCTTGTCACCCCCTTTTTTGTATTTAATGTTAAATATGCCTTATAAGCAAAAAAAACCACACAAAAGTGAGAATTTATTTTTATGTTTTTTTTAAAATTACTATTTTTGCTTTGGCTGATTAATTTTGCCCCACCGTTTTTGGCCTTTTTTCTGGAAGACAGGTGGAATACCCCTGTAGACATGGGTAAAGTCTTCTGGGATAAGAAACCCCTTTTTGGTGGACACAAAACAATTCGTGGAATAATAGCCGCTATCGGTGCCGGGGGAGGAATCGCCCTTCTCTTTGGCTTCCCCCTCTGGGTTGGGCTAACAGCGGGAATTTTAAGTATGGCAGGAGATTTAATCTCCAGCTTCATCAAACGCAGGTTTTCTCTCACCTCTGGCTATGATGTTCCTGGCCTGGACCAGCTTTTCGAGGGGCTTTTCCCTCTTCTTTTTCTAAAACATTACTTTTCGTTTTCCTGGCTGACATTTCTCGCAATTCTGATAGCCTTTTGTATCGGCGCGTATGTGGGCTCCAGATTTTACAAGTCGATTCTTCAAAAAGAGCCATTTAGCGGCTATCCCAGGCCTGTTAAGCCTCGGATAGTTTTCAAAGAATTGATCTCGTGCAGGATCAAATCAAAAATTTTAAGCCAGTTCCTCAATTTTGAAGATGCTCTTTTCTATCACCTGCTTATCCAAACCTTTTTCAAAACACTTGGTTTATATAAAAGAGGAATGGCCAACGCCCTTAACTTTAAGCTAAGGGAAGTCTACATTAACCACCCCAAACTACCTCACAACTTTGAGGCATACACAATCCTCTTTATGAGCGACCTGCACCTAGACGGACTAAACGGTTTGACCGAACGATTACAAACTGTGCTTGAACAAATCTCAGTGGATCTCTGCATCCTGGGTGGAGATTACAGGATGGCCACCCACAGTACATATCTGGATGCTATGGGTAAGTTAAAGCGAGTCATATCCAGCATAAAAACCAATGACGGGATAATAGCCGTGCTTGGAAACCATGATTGTCTTGAAATGGTCGAATTCCTGGAAGAAATTGGGGTCAAGGTCCTGCTCAATGATGCCCTCCCAATTGAACATAAAGGACAAACAATCTGGATAGTTGGAGTTGACGATCCTCACTACTACCAATGCCACGATCTAGACCAGGCTTTTGAAAAGGTTCCCCAGGATGCGTTTTCTATTTTCGTGGCCCACACTCCAAAAATATACAAAGAAGCAGCGAAGCACGGAGCAGATATCTACCTTGCCGGCCATACTCATGCAGGACAGATACAAATACCACCCATAGGTCCTGTTTTTACCCACTGCCCTGCACCTAGAAAATACAGCCAAGGGCTTTGGAGTTACAGACAGGTGACTGGATTTACTACTTCCGGAGTAGGAGTATCCGGAGTGCCGGTACGGTTCAATTGCTCTGGTGAAGTCGTTAAGATCCGGTTAAAACGAAAACCAGGAAATTGTCTGCCCAGCCGGCAAGAAGAGGGGAAATAGCGCTGATGAAACAGACCGCGTCCCTATTATAGATTGAATGGAAGCACGTATTCTAAACTTGTAAAGACTCTAAATCCAAATTAAGCAGAGCATTATTTGTTCGCCCCGTTTTCCCCTTTTGAGGAAGGCAAAGGAGGTCGTTACCAAGGTTTTTTTAAAATATATATAAGGGAAGCAGGGCGAACAAATAATGCTCTGCCTATGCTTTGCATCTTTAAAATTATAAAATGCACCACAGAATCCTAAACCTTTCTCCCTGTGGCAAGACGCGTAAACCTACGCTTCACTCACCTCCTTCTTTGTATAGACCAATACTTTTCTAATTATTCAACTTTGCCACCAACCGGGCTTTGATTGATCTTACTCCTTCAACTACCATGCCGCCGACATCAAAAGGTGAAACCCCTTCCAAGTCAGCCTTTTTGACCTCTTCACTTAGATAAACAAAACCCAACAACTCCAAATCAACCAAATTTTTCCTAATAAATTGAACATCAGCCTCATCAACTACTTTACTACCCACCGCAAAAACTCTTTTGAGCCCTAGATCCTCAGCCAAGCTTTTGATCTGCATAGCGGTTTGGATGCTTCTCCGACCAGGCTCAACAACCACCAACAAGGCATCAACCGACTCAGCAGTACCTCGACCCAGATGCTCAATACCGGCTTCCATATCCATGATCACCACATCTTCTCTTTCAATCAAAAGGTGTTTCATCAAGCTTTTGAGCAACGCATGCTCCGGGCAAAAACAACCGCTACCACCCTGCTCAACAGTTCCCATAAGCAATAGCTTAACCCCTTGATGTTCCACACAATACTTCTCAGGCAAGTCGTCCACTTTAGGATTCAAAATAAAATACGAGCCGTACCCGCCACTTGCCCCGGTGCGTTCTTCAGCCAATTTTTTCATCTTTGAAAAGGGGGTTATCTTTTTATATTGGGATTCGGGTATACCTAGAGCTGATGCTAGGTTAGCATCCGGGTCAGCATCTACGGCCAAAACACGATAGCCCTCATCAGAAAAAAGGCGAGCAAGTATCCCGGCAACTGTAGTTTTCCCCACGCCACCTTTGCCTGTAACCGCTATTTTCATAATTAACCTTTCTGTTATTCTTGTTTTTAGGGATAAGGGCTCCGAAGAGCCCTTATCTTATTGATTGACCTTAAATACCTAACCCCTCACGTCTTTGCTTAATTACAGCAATCAATTTCTCAGCAGCCTTTTTCGGATCAGTTTCTACGATAAAGTAACCTCCAACCAAATCTTTTGCCTTTTCTGTTAAAAATTCAGCAACTACAGAAGACCCCAGAACTTGAGGCACGACTCCGATATGGGTTGGTAAGCCTAATGCAACCGCCCATGTTCCAATCGCGACAGCCTTCTCTGCCATAGCCTCAGGGGCAGAGGCTACTAATGGCAACTTGTCCAAATCTACACCCAACTTGTCGGCAACGGCCACAGCTACTTTAACAGCTCTGGTATTATCAACACATGAGCCCATGTGTAGTACTAAAGGCATAGGGCCGTTAAGACCGGCTGCCTCTCCTATAGCAGTGAGCACGGCTTTTAGGGAGTCTCCGGCATAGGCCACTGTCGCTTCTTGGGTCATTAAACCATTCTTGGCAAAAGCACCAGCTCCACAACCAGTGGCTAGTATCAATACGTTATTTTTGGCCAACTCTTTAGCAATAGTAATAAAACTATTGTCTTGAGTTGTCTGGGGGTTGTTACATCCGGCAAACAACGCAATGCCCTGAATGTTTCCATTAACTATGTTATCAATTAAAGGTTTCAAGGGATCATTTGCATCTAATTTACTCAAAGCCGATATGATCGCCTCTGCACTGAAGCCTGTAATAGCTGTTTGTTTATAAGAAGGAATGTTAACTCTACTGTTATCTCGTCTTTTAAAGGCATCAATTGCCAGCTCTACAATCTTTTTGGCACTGTCCAAGGCCGTATCCTCGTGGAACTCTATATGAGTAGCGCCGGTAATCTTGTTTTCATTTAAAGTAGTAATTACTTCTGTATGGAAACATTCGCTTATTTTACTAATAGAGGGCATAATACACTGCACATCCACGACCATAGCATCTACAGCGCCCGTTATAATGGCAAGCTCTTGAGACAGGTAGTTAGAGGCCAGAGGAATTCCACGCCGCATCATTACTTCGTTACCTGTACAGCAAATACCGACAATGTTAATGCCATCTTCTGCACCGGCTTTCTTGGCCTCTTCGTTCATTTTAAGGGCTACGTCACAAACGATTTCACTCAATAAAGGATTATGACCGTGAACCGCTATATTAACGGCATTTTCCTTTAGCACCCCAAGGTTGGCTGCAGTAACTACAGGCTCAGGCGTGCCAAAAATAACATCGGACAGTTCTGTTGAGAGATACATTCCAGTATAATCAGCCAGCGCCCCCTTTAATCCTCCAAGCATAACGTTTACTGCATCGGCATCACACCCGACATGGGTGCGCCCCATAATTTCGGTGACAACGGCATCAATATTATGCGGCATAACCCGAAGTTTGCACAGTTTATCTACCCGCTCAGTGGTCATGGTTTCCTTGGCCCAGCTACAAGGTGTAGTGCGCTCCTGGCGGGAAAAATCCTCCAGGCTAGCCAAAGCTACTTCTTTTGCTAGTTGCTTTAAATCTTTGCCTGCCGGTTCCAAATTTAATTTTTCCGCTATACTTCTTAATTTTTGTTCGTCCTTAATCCTGTATGCAGGCGCGTGTCCTTCTCCAGCTGCCAATAAGGTTAAGGCCACATGACGACCATGCTCGGAATGAGCGGCAGCGCCCGCTGCAATCATGCGGATCAAGTTTCGGGCGACTATAGTGTGAGCATCTGCCCCACAAACACCTCTTTGTGGTCCGTTGCCAAAGGGATCGATTCGGCAAGGCCCTTTCCAACAAATACGACAGCAAACTCCTAACTGACCAAAACCGCATTGTGGTTTCATTGCCTCATAACGATCCCAAACTGTTTCAATACCTTCTTTATTGGCAATGGGAACCAATTGATCGACACAAGGATCAACAGATCTTTTGTTACTCATTATTATTCCTTCCTCCTCATATGTGTTTATAGGCTTGCACAGCTTCCTTTGCTCTAGCCTCAAGGAGTTTTTTGCGATAACTTTCAATATCTACCAACATTATTGCCTTGGTAGGACACGCCTCAACACAGGCACAAGACAGTTCTTTGTTATCCTTCATTCTGCTGTAACAAAGATCACATTTTCTTGCTTTGCCTTTTTTAGTTCGACTGCTACCGTTTTCGGCCTCATCTGCAGTTACCGTGATCGCTCCGAAAGGACATACCATGACGCAAACCTTGCAACCAACACAGCTTTTCTCATTTATTTTAACCATTCCTTCTTCCTGGTATATTGCCCCTGTAGGACAGGCGAGAGCACAAGGGGCATCTTCACATTGTCTACATTGAATAGGCATGATCAGGTTATTAGATTGAACAACTGAGTTTCTTGGCTGTAATCGTACCCCTTGAGCAACTGCAGTCAGTAAGTCAGAATCAGCATGAGCAACAGCACAAGCCAATTCACAACTTTTACAACCTAGACACTTTGTTGGATCAGCATAAATAAAGTAATTTTCTTTAATTCTTTCCAATGATATTCACCTCCTTTCTATTGTTCTATTTCCAAATTCTCAATGTACAATTCTCTTCCTGCGATGATTTCAACCGATCTGCTTTCACATTTAGGACATTGAAATTTATAATTATATACACGGAAGACATTGGTACAATCTAGACACTTTCCCTGCAGCGGAACTCGTTCAATAATTAATTCTGCTCCTTCAACAACAGTGTTTTGCGCATAAACTTCAAAACATTTTGTCAAAGTCATTTCTTCCACTGCTGTCATCTCTCCCACTTTTAGTTTTACCTTTAAGACCTTTTGAATCTGATGTTCTTTTATTTTAACATTGATAATCTTAAATAAATTATCGACTATTGCCATCTCGTGCATAGTATCTAATCCTTTTTTTAAATTTAATTGTTATCTTTCAGTACACGAGATACACGGATCAATACTATTAATAATAAGCGGAATATCAGACACCTTATTTCCGGGCATCATGACATGGAGCGCTTCCCAATTCATATAAGTAGGGACTCGCCACTTAAGGCGTTCTGGGGTGTCAGTGCCATTGGTGCGGAGGTAATAAATCAATTCTCCTCGAGGAGCCTCTGACTTGGCGACAGCTTCACCGGCTGGGATTTCCGGCAAATAATCAATACAAGTTGGTCCGTGAGGCAAGTCTTTCAGACATTGTTCAACAATCTTGATAGCCTCGAAGATTTCACGCAATCTTACCATTACTCTTGCTCTAACATCACAACCCTCTTCAACAGGGACATCGAACTTTAATCTATCATAAGCAGCATAAGGGCTTTTTTTCCGTACATCATAATCTATACCGGACCCCCTGGCCACAGGGCCAACCACTCCATAATGAATAGCAGCTTCTTTAGGTAAAACTCCCACTCCTTCTGTTCGAGCCCGAACAAATTTATTTTTAGTATATATATCGTATAGTTCATCTAATGATTTTTTAAGACACTCTAACTGCTTCGTAATATATTTAACCTTTTCAGTAGTTAAATCGTATCGTACCCCACCAATACAATTAGCCGCCAGGTTCATCCGATTACCGTAGATAGTCTCTTTAATGTCCTGAACTATCTCGCGTATCTCCATTGCATGCATGAACAAGGACTCAAAACCGATGATGTGAGCCAAAATGCCGGCATTGAACAAATTGGATCCCATCCTTTTTATTTCATCAGCAATAACCCTTAGATATTCGCCTCGTTCCGGGACCTGAATTCCGGCAATCTTCTCCAGGGCCATGCAATAAGTACAGGGATGACTATTTGAGCACAGAGAACAAAGACGCTCGGTTAAAGTTATGTTCTGATAAAAATTACGATTCATTGCCAATAATTCCATACCGCGGTGTACATGACCTGCTGTTATATCCAAGCTGACAACAGTCTCTCCTTCAACTTCTACCTTGAAATACATCGGCTCTTCTAACGCAACGTGCAGCGGGCCAACAGGTATTGTAAAAGTGCTCATTTAACCATTCACCTCCTTTGAAGTGCCGGCAAAGACCTTCTCCCACAATGTTTTAGTAGAGGCACCATTCATGGCTACCGATAAGGGAATCAATTTATCCATTATTCCTTCATCAATACTTCTATCAAGAAACAGTCTTTTTGGATTAGGATGGCCGACCAGTTTGATACCATACAATTCTTGCAGTTCGCGTTCTGTCCAGTCGGCGCTTTTCAAAATCGGGGTAATGGATTTTACTTTACCATTACTAGCCGGTATTTCTATTGTAACAGTGCAAGTACATCCATCCAGGTCAAAATGATATGCTATTTCGCGAACCTCAGCCTGTTGAGCGTTCTTCGTTTTATATGCTGAGGCGGTGATTACCCGGCCTCCTAATTTTGATACAATCCGGGCAACATCGGTGATTTGGTTGTGATCATCTAGCCTGCACCAGCCAGTAACGACTCCTTTAGAATCAGTTTCCCAGCGCAGGGAGAATCCTTCGCCCACTGCCTCGGTTAATTCTGCTGCAAAATCTTCTTGAATTTTTCGCTCCATCTTTTTCCCTCCTCTGCCTTACCGCAGCGATTGTTTTTGACGGCATTTCGGGCATAAATGCCTTAATTTCTCAATGTCCTTGTTAACCTGACCATAGGCTAGAGTCATTAACTCTGGAGCAATGGGGACCATAGGTGTTGCGCAGCGGGCACAAGTAACATATTTAATAAATCCTCTCTCCACGTACCTATATTTGTCTTCCTGACTGTGAGCGGTATGAAAATCTTCAGTTAAGCGGATTGCCTTGGTTGGACAATAATGTTCGCAGAGACCGCAAAAAGCACATGTATTGTGCCAAACTATAAACTCCAAGCCGCTTTTGTCTGCCGTTTCCTTGATTTGTATTGCTCCGCCTGCACAGACGTGCTCACACATTCCGCATGCTATACAGGCCTTAGCATTGTATTTTATTTTACCTCTCAGTCCCTTGGGGACAAAAGTTTCACCAAAAGGATAAGGGTCTGTAGACGGGCCTTTTAGCAAATTGCGAAGCGCTATTTTTAAAAATGAAGACATGGGGGAATCCTCCTTTACATTCTGGTTTCCCAGATTTTGATGGCTTCAAGTATCCCGTCAATAATAGCCTGAGGCCTGGGAGGACAGCCCGGCACGTTTACATCTACCGGGATAAAGCTATCGATAGGCCCAGCAATAGCATAACTGTCTCTAAACACCCCGGCCGATATAGGACAGATTCCTATGGCTACCGTTACTTTAGGATCGGGAATTTCATCATAAACACGCAGAACCTTATCCTTCACTCGAACAGTAAGAGGCCCGGTTATCAGAACGATGTCTGCATGCTTTGGACTCCCACAATATTTGCAGCCCAGACGTTCAACATCAAAACGAGGGATACAGGCTGTAGTTGCCAGTTCCACATCACAGCCATTACAGGACCCAGCATTGATGCGGTACAACCAGGGTGATTTCCCGACGATTTTTTGCAGTAATTTTTTCATAATAGTTCATCCCTGTTATCGGTGTAACAGCGTTAAAACCAAGCTGACCAAAGCTAGTAAGGTTGGCCACCTAAGATAGAACTTAAATGCCTGATCGATTCGTAGCCTTCCGGTAGTTGTACGAACAAGTGTAATGGAAATTATCATTAGGACTAAACACTTCAGAGAAAACCATATTAGATTAAGCAAGAAACCTTCACTCAAGGGGGTCGGGAAAAAGAGGGCTACGCCTAAACCCAATACCACAACCATTTTGAGGGAGGTCACTAGATTAAATAAGGCCAGACCTGAACCTGAATATTCCAGAATAGGGCCCTCAACAATTTCAGATTCGGCCTCGGGGATATCAAAGGGCACTACTCCCATATTACCAGGAATAAAGATCAAAAAAGCCACCAGCGCCGGCAACATGGTGTAATCAAAAAGAAATGGTCCGTTTTCAAGCTGGAACTGTACTATTTTGTGCAAAGAAAAGGTTGCTAATCCTCCTGTTGCCAGTCCGACCTTCAAAGCGACAGTCAGCAACACTATCACCAACGGCAACTCGTAAGACATCATCATGACCATTTCCCTGGAAAAACCGATAGCACCAAAGGGAAAACTGGAAGCGGAACCGGCGACCATCAAGGCTATTGCAGGTAATGCCAGCAAATAAAGCAAAACCAGCAAATCTCCCAAATGTTCAAAACCCTGGTAAACACCGGCAATAGGTATCAAGGTTACAGCCACCATCATCCCTGCAAACCCAAACAATGGCGCCAGTCTAAAACCCCACAGGTGTGCCGTCTCAGGGACTACCATCTCCTTTTTGGCTAGTTTGATCAGATCTATAAAAGGTTGGTAAACAGGAGGACCAACCCGCCTCTGCAATCGGGCAGCTATTTTCCGGTCAAGACCCTTCAGAAACAGTCCAAAGGTTAGAGCAAACAGGCCTCCAGGGAAAATCAACAGTCCAAAGATCGGTTGAAGTATGTCCGTCATAGTTATACCCCCTTACCTAGGCCGACGATCTGGCAAAGCACCTTAACGCATTGCTTTACCAAGTTTTTTGGCGATTCATATAGGTTATGTGAATTAAGATGCACTTCTTCAGGTGTCAGATCAGTTACGCCGCAGGTATAAATTTTTGTATATCGAATTTTCCTACTACCCATAAAATAGACGCTGACTCCCGCTATAAAGGCTAGCACCAATAATACTGCGATCCCTCCGGCATTCCAGGCTCCCAGAGGCGAATCAATTCCGAAAAGCGAAGGTGAGATAGGCGCAAGACCCAACCAGGTTTCAATTTCGGCAATTGTTGCCAGAGGCAAGCCGGGGAAAACTCCGAAAAGAATACACAATAGGGCTAGTATCAGCATGGGAACCAGCATACTCTTAGGAGCTTCGGTCACATTCTCTAACTCCCTGGGTAATTGTCCGAAAAATGCAGAATGCAAAAACTTCACAAACGAAGCCAGGGTCAGGACACTGGCTAGCATGGATAGCATGGCCAAGAAAACATAGCCTTTTTCCATGGCTGCCTGATAGATAATCCATTTAGAGGTAAATCCGTTGAATGGCGGGATGCCGGCAATGGAAAACGCTCCTATTGTAAAGACAGCGAGAGTCACCGGCATTTTCCTGCCGATCCCTCCCAACCTGTCCAGGCTCTCAATACCAGTCTTTACCATAATGGCACCGGCAACGAGAAAAAGTAGGTTTTTAAACAACATATGGTTGACTAAGTGTAGTAAACCTCCTGCCACTCCCAAAGAAGTCCCCAGACTGACTCCTAAGATGATATAACCCATCTGACTCACTGTATGATAGATAAGCAAACGTTTCATTCCACTTTGCAATAGAGCCAGCGAAGCAGCCATTAAAAGAGTTACGCCGCCTATCCAGGCAACAGCATACATTAACCCCGGCATCTTTCCTGCCAGACCAAACTTGCTTATAAGAGCAACACCGCCAAAGACATAGAACAGTTTTGCCATTCCAAAAGGCGCGCTCTTTAAAAGTACAGAAGAAATATAGCCACTGACTGGTGTTGGTGCAGTTACTGGATGCATCTGATAGTCGATGCGGAAAGGCAGCATGGCTGCCTTCATTGCAAAGCCGATCAACATCAAGGCCATGCCAAGTGCCACTAGACTTGTCGGCAATGCATTTAAGCGCCCGGCCAGTTCACTCATCTCAAAGGTACCGGCATTGGCAGTTAAGACAATCAGTCCTAAGAACATCAGACTGGCGCCAACATAATTGAAAATAAAGTACTTGAAACCTTCCCGTAATGCCTCTTTGGTTTCTTCATGGATAATCACAAAGTATAGGGTCCAGCTGCTCATGATCTCCCAGAAGACAAAAAAATTGAAGAGATCATTGCTTACTGCCACACCCAGAAGCCCCCCCATCATCAAGAGAAAAAACATGTAAAAGCGATTTTGGGCATGCCCGTGAGCCATATAGCCCTGTGAGTAGAGTAGATTTAAAACGCCAATGAAGGCGATAAGTAAGGCAAAACTCCAGGAAAATACGTCAAGATCAGGAGAAGCGGTAAATACTGCTATTAAAGTTGCGACCATCGTCACAACTGCCAACCAGCCGCTAGCAACAACCGAACGTCTTCCCAAGACGTAAACAACCAAAGCACCTGCCATTGGAACCAACACAACCATGGGCCAAACAATGGAAACATTGGGGATAGCAGCCACAGCCACGTGTCCTTTGGCTACAATTAAATCAGCAACAGGCTTAACCAAGGCCATACCTGCTTGCGGATATAAGCCATTGAACACGGCCAAGGCCGACAGTATCACAATTGCAATCAACATGGTGATCGGAGCTTCCTTGAGCGCCGGGCCCTCATACTTTTCAAAGAAGATAATTCTGACCAACTTCAGATAATAAAAACCGCCAATAATACTGCCAAGAAGGATTAAACCTGCCAATGCCAGTTGGCCTGCCTGCACACAGGCATAAAGCATTAGGAATTTACTGATAAATCCGTTAAAAGGCGGTAAGCCCATAATGGCCAAGATACCGATACTAAAACAGAGAGCCGTGACAGGCATTTCCCGGCCGATGCCTTTAAATTTAGCTATTTCCTGACTCTTCAAACGGAAGATCAATGCTCCCACGGCCAGGAAGAGGAGATTTTTCATGATAGCATGGTTCAGGACATGATAAAGAGAACCAATAAGACTCAGGTAGGTACCTATCCCCAAGATAATTACTATCTCTCCCACTTGGGCCATGGTGGAATAGGCAAGCATTTTTTTAATGTCAGTTTGGCGAAGAGCCATGACCTCGCCGAACAGGAGGGTCAGGACTCCAAGCATGGACACAATAAATCCGATACTGGAAAGCTGATGGATAGTTCCTAATCCAGCCAGTAAACTTACTCCAAAGACAACAAAGAGAATACGAGCAAGACCGTAAATACCCGCTTTGGTTAAAATCCCTGACATCGGTGCTGAAATGGATGAGGGCGCTACAGGATGAGCATCAGGCAGCCAGCTATGCATCGGCACCAGGCCAGCCTTGACGCCAAAGCCGACGATAAACATTATCAGCACGGCCAACATGAGACTCGGAGACAACAACTGCAAGTTTGCCGAAATTGTTGCCATGTCGAAACTTCCGAGCTTTATCTGCAGAGTTAAAATCGCAAAATGCATTACATAGGCCCCGGAAGTACACATGATAAAATATTTAAACCCGGCACGCAGGGCTTTTGGCGTCTGCTCATGAACAACCAGGAGATAAGAAGCCCAGGTCATCAACTCCCAGAAGACGTATAAGTTCCCCAGTTCTTTGCTGGTGGTCAGGCCCAGCAAGGTGCCCAGCATTAAGAGCAAAAAGAAAAAGTAACGATTTGTATGGGGCTTGCCCTTTAAATAGCCGACCGAATAAAGAGTGACCAAAAAACAGGCCCCGGCCATAATCAGAGCAAAGAGTTTTGACAGGCTGTCAAAATCGCCACCTTGCCAGGTCAGGAATACTGTTATGCCGGCGATGGTAACCGCCAGGGCATTGCGCAAGCCTGTCGAAAAACGTCCGACAAGATAAACTACGAACGCGCCAACGTAAGGAAGGAGAACCAAAGTGGACCAGGGTGATTCAAAGGCAGGCAAATGCGCATCTGCGGCTCCTGACAACAGGGCAGCAGCACGTTCCGCACTGTGAATGAAAGGTTCTGGGAACAACCCCATAAAAGCGGTCAGGCCGCTTAAGCACCATAAAACGGCCATCGCGGCCGGAGATGCTTCCCTGACCTTTTCAGCCTCAAGCCCTTCCTGGTCCGGCTTCTCAAAACAAAGCTTTTGGAACACAAGAAGGAAATAGACCGCCTCAATAATGCTGCCTAAGGAGGCGAGGGCGGCGAAAACCAAATGTTCGCTCTGAATAGCTGAATAAATAATCAGAAATTTGCTGATAGAACCCTTAAATGGCGAGATACCCATTACTGCGAACAGCCCGAAAGCAAACATGGTCGCTGTAACGGGCATACTCCTGCCTATGCCTTTGAGCTTCTCAGTACTACGAGTTCCAGTTCGGGCAATAAATGTTGCCGCTGCAAAAAAGAGAAGTCCCCGCATTACAACCTGATATTCCAAATGCAGCATCGCCCCTGCGACACCCTCATAAGTACCTATACCAAGCCCCAGCAAAACATATCCGGCCTCAGCGATACTGGACAAAACCAGCAGCCTGGTCAGATTTTTTATTTCCTTCAGCGCAAATAGTTCTCCTGCAAGCAGAACCATTACACCAAACAAAGCCATCAAGGACGAGCCATTAAGCAGAAAACCAGAGTCCATTTTTCCCCACCTCCATCAACCGGATATAACTTTACATTGCCTACACACCTTTAAGTATATCTTCGACTATTTTTCCCGGGGTATCTTACATCTTGCTTGATCGGATAAATCCCGGAGCATTGGCGAACTGAACCATACAAATCAAGATTTGAGGGCCATGGGCCTTCAACCCGGAGCAAGACTGATCACACTTTTTTTTAAAAACCGAGCCTACAAAATAACATAACATAAAATATTTGCATACGCTCTTGACGATTTGCCGAAGAGAACAATATTCGGGATTTAACTAACCTGCCAACACATAAAACATTTTATGATTAACTTTATTAGAGAAGGGTAGGAAAAAATTCTGTCAGGTAGCCGACAGTTTTCTAAAAAAATTAATTTAGCGATTTTTTTTGAGATATTTAGTTGTAATTTATAGCGAACAAAAGACAAGTTTCGCCTGAGGGTAGATAGTTAGGACCTGTTTTTTTGCTTTGGCTGGTTGAGTTCGTCCCTCCGTTTACGACCAAATTTATGGATGACAGGTGGGATATGGTTGTGCATATGGGCCATGTTCTCTGGGGCTAAAGTTCTTTTTTGGGAAAGAAAAGAACAGCCCAGTGGCTCTTTAGAGAAAGAGGGCGAAAGTTGCGGGACAGATTTGAGAAGAATATGCCTTGCAAAAATTAGTATGGAACGACAAAAATTTTTGACACCAGAGATTGGGATTGTATTCTCAATCAGAGAGGACAGGCTTTTGTTGATAACTCCGACCTTGTTTTCTTCCTGAGAATTTAGAGAAAGCTTGCAAGCTATGGAAAGACCTGCTTTTGTGCAGGACAACTAGAGAAATGCCCGGTAAATGTTTAGCATAATCAAACTGGACAGCCTGTTTCAAATAGGCCGTGGTATTTCTTTAGCGGAGAAACTCCTGCAGAGATGTCTAGGATACAGAAGCTATCTCCTGCAACCTTTCTAAATCCTTGATCAGAATAGTCCCACGGTTTAGTCTTTCTATAACGCCCGACTTCCGCAGATCATTTAATAAAACCGAAACTGTTTGACGGGTAGCTCCCACCACCAGAGCAATTTCTTCCGTAGTTAAGCCAAGATCCAGTTTTATTCCCTGCTCTACCGGTATTCCTGTGTCTTTTGCAGCCTGGACTAAAAAGTCCACCAGCCTTAAGTTTGTGTCTTTAAAAACCAAACCATTAATTGTGGTAATTGAATTTTTCAGCAAGTCTCCCAACACTTTGACCATAGTCAGAGCAAAAGCAGGAAACTCGGTAATACTCTTTTGAAAGTTACGGACATCCGTAACCAATATGGTTGTATCTTCCATAGCCTGTGTATAGGCTCTAGTATGTGTAGAATAGATATCTCCAGCCTCTAAAATGGCCAGGGTAAACTCCTTGTCCTCATAAGCCAGATAAACTCTAACTCTCCCAGACTTTACCAAAAATACCAGATTTTCTTTATCCTCCGGTGAGTAGAGGATTTCCTTTTTAGCCACCCGGCGTTCCCGAAATTTTTTCAAAAAGTCAGCAGACTCTGACGAACTCAGAGATTCCAACAAGTTGATGTCTGTTAGCCTCATCCTGGTTGGCAAAATCCTTTCTCCTTAGTTTATTGGGATTCCACGCCCATTTTTATTGTAAGGCTGCCAAGGAGGAGGGAGGTCATGACGATAAGGCTCCGGTATTATCCGTTTCTCCTTTATACACCGCGCCCGAACTAGGCCCTTCCTGGACAATGACCTTAGCAAGATTTGGAAGTTCAGGTATCAGCCTTTGCCACAACCATTTGGCTATGACCTCGCATGTTGGATTTTCAAGCCCAGGTATTTCATTCAGATAGTGATGATCCAATTGCTCAATAACGGGTTTGCATATTTTTTTCAGGTCACCGAAGTCGATAACCCACCCGCGGTGCTCATCAACTGGTCCGGAAACATGGACCTCCACTCTAAATGTATGCCCGTGCAGACGACTGCACTTATGCCCTTCAGGCACGTTAGGCAATCTATGAGCTGCATCAAAGGTAAATGTGACGAATATTTCCATCTATGTGCTATGTCTAGAGTTTTATATGTTAGTGTTATGCTTTAAGCCTTGACTCAGCCAAGGCCGCCTAAACTTTAAAACTTAAAAGTATTTCAGGGTATTCCAAGAAATTTATGTGTTTGTAAACTGAGTTTCCACTGGGGATGTTCCAAGCAATACTTTATTGCCAGCCTGGTGTTTTGTTCAAGATCTTCCCCATCCAGAGGTTGAAGATAAAAATGTTTAAAGTCCCACTCTTCAACATCTTGCGGAAGCAGGCCTTGCTGGGGGAAAACAAGTTTGAGTTCGTCGCCCTTTCTCACGACTACCCGAGAGCTAGCCTTGGGACTCACGCAGACCCAATCAAGGTTTTCAGGCAAAGGCAGTGTTCCATTGGTCTCAATGGCAACTTCAAAGCCCTTCCTGTGCAAGCACTCAATAAGCACCTCATCTAATTGCAGACAAGGTTCTCCTCCTGTGCAGACCACAAATGGTTTAGCCTTTGCGCTAGCAGACGGCCATTTTGAGCTAATTACACCCGCCAATTCGTGTGCGGTATCAAATTTCCCTCCACCAGGACCAGTTGTTCCGACAAAATCAGTATCACAAAATTTACAAACAGCGTTTTCTCGGTCCTGTTCATGGCCCGTCCACAAATTACATCCTGCAAAACGGCAAAACACTGCGGGACGACCAGTATAATATCCTTCACCCTGAAGGGTGTAAAATATTTCTTTGACCCAATATGGCATCTTATTTTTTGAGGCTATATAAAGTCGGGTCAGGAACTCCTGCCTCGGCAAACCCTTTCTTCCTTAGATAACAACTGTCACATCGACCACAAGCAAGACCGTGCTCATCAGGATCATAACAGGAGTGGGTTAACGAGTAATCAACCCCGAGTTCCAATCCTTTTTTAATTATTTCGGCCTTGGTCAATTTAACAAGAGGAGTGTGGATCTGAAACTTGAATTTCCCTGTAACAGTCTCTTTTGTAGCCAAATTGGCCATCTTCTCAAAGGCTTCGATAAATTCTGGTCTGCAGTCTGGATATCCTGAATAATCAACAGCGTTTACACCAATAAAAATATCAGCGGCACCTAGCACCTCTGCCCAGCCAAGTGCAAAAGAAAGAAATATCGTATTCCTGGCCGGAACATAGGTAATGGGGATCTCCGTTGTCTGCTCGGGATTCAGATCCTTGGGCACATCAATATCATCGGTTAGGGCAGACCCACCAATCTTATTCAATGGGACCTCCAGCACCAAATGCTGTTTAACCCCCATGCTTTCCGCTACTCTTTTTGCTGCCTTGATTTCCACATCATGCCGTTGGTGATAGTAAAAACTCAAGGCATACAGCTCATACCCTTGTGATTTTGCAATGGCCAGGCATGTTGTTGAATCAAGTCCTCCGGAGAAAAGAACAACTGCTTTTTTCATTGACACTATCCTATATAAACCATTTTATTTTTTAAAAGCTTACAATCAACATATTCAACTATATTGATATTCCAGTGGTTTTCAAGTCTATTATCACCGCTTGCCCGAATTTTACTCTCATTTGAAGCCCCTCGGACATCATGCCTTTGGGCTTTTCTCAAGCACCTCTTTAAAAATTTTCGCTGAGGCCTTGTTGGCACAGAAATCTCCGCACATGGTGCAAACTTTGGAATCACAGGAAGGAGAACGATCGTCTCTAATCTTCTTCGCATCTTCTGGAAAGAGGGCATTTCTGAACTGTCCTTCCCAGTCCGAGTCACGCCGCGCTTTGCTCATGGCAATATCTTGCTGACGTGTCTTTTCGGGATCTTTTCCCAAATCACCTATGTGGGCAGCCACACGTGCCACCTTGACCCCCTCAATTACATCCTGTTCATTAGGGAGAGCCAAATGTTCGGCAGGCGTAATGTAACAGATCAAATCTGCACCGAATCGAGCAGACTGCGCCGCACCAATGGCTGCTACCACGTGATCGTAGCCGGCACCGACATCGGTTGGTAGAGGTCCGAGCATGTAGTAAGGGGCATAATTGCTCATGCGTTTCTGCAAAATGATATTGGCTTCAATCTCGTCCATGGGCACATGGCCGGGGCCCTCCACCATCATCTGACATCCCATGCGCAACCCTTCTTCAGCCAGTTCGCAATTGATCAAGAGCTCCTGGATCATGGCCCGGTCAAATGAATCGCCAATAGAACCGGCGCGAAGTCCATTACCCAGAGAGAGTACCACGTCATATTTCTTAAGAATTCCCACCACGCGATCAAAGTTTTCATAGAGGGGATTTTCTTTCTTGTTTGCTTTCATCCACGCCACCATGGAGGCGCCGCCCTTGCTCACCAATCCGCCATACCGGTATCCTTGTTTTTCCAGTCGTTCAAGCGTATAAAGATTAATACCACAGTGGATTGCCATGAAACTTATGCCGTCCTCGCATTGGCGTTCGATAAGGTCGAAAAGCATCTCCTCGTCCAACCGGTTTGGATCACCGTATTTAGCTGTCGCTTCACAAAATGCCTGATAAAGAGGGACATTTCCGACAGGAATGTCCACGGCTGCAAGTATTTCTCTACGTATTTTATCCAAATCCCCGCCTACTGAGAGTTCCATCAAGGTATCCGCCCCTGCTTCTTGAGCCGCAATGGCTTTGCGCACTTCTGCGTCGATATCTACGATATCCGTAGAGGTACCAATGGAGGCATTGATTTTGGTTGAGAGCCCCATGCCAATTCCAACAATCTTAGACTTTCTGTTCTTGTTCAGCGGCACAACGATCTGGCCTCTGGCTATACGTTCACGGACCAAATCAACGGACAGGCCTTCTGTTGCTGCAATAGTTTCCATAACCTGCGTGACTGTTCCCTCTTTTGCATATTCTACCTGAGTACGTTCCATGGCTATATTATCCCTCCTACTTAAAAGCATGCAATAAAATGAAAAAATCCCCAAGCCGATATTGATCAGCTTGGGGATTTACCATCTCCACCAAGTTTCTTAGAACCATTCGGCAGGTCTTCTGACTCGTGGATCAACCTACTCCCCGCGCCTTCCCGCGCCATTTCGTAATCATTTTTACATGGCGCAGTGGCTAATTGCGGGTTTTGTCCCCACTCACAGCGGCGGGTCCGTGCCGGAATTTCACCGGCTTCCCTATTAAGCCCTTTCCATGGGCACCGAATGTCTTTATTTATAATTTAGGGAAAAATACTGTGCGCTACAACAAGTTGTCAAGGCGATTTTGGCCTATACGTTATTATATTATGACCGCGTTTGCCTTATAGAGTCTGTGGCCAAACCATATTTTAACCACTGATTGAAAGTATTGGTTTCTGAAATGCATTACAAACGGCTTGGGTAACCCATCTTGGCAAAGCTTGCGGAAAAACAGAGCATCGGGATGAATGGGCTAAATATTTTGCTACATTACCATAACTATCGATAATAAAAAGAATATTTGTTTACCCAAAATATCCCATTATGCTCTGTCCGCAAGCAAATTTTGAGAACAGGTCCAAGTCTTTGTACCAGCATGAAAGAAATCAATACTAGAAAAACCCAACTTTCTGACACGATTAACATCCTCAAATTACTACGCAATTGAAGAGTGCATTTTCTGAAATGCATTACAAACGGGTTGGGTAACACATCTTGGCGAAGATTGCGGAAGTGCTGTGCATAGGGAGGTTATTCCATCGAACTTTCGCAACCCATCATAACAACAGAAAAGGGATTAAGTAACATTCTATTGACTAACCCCATTATGCACAGCCCGCAAGCAAGCCTTAGATGTGTCCAAGTCTTTGTTAGCATTGAAGAAAATGCACTCGCAAATTAACTCAGCAACTGTGTTTTTTGTCAATAGTTAATGGTTAAAATTTATTGGTTAGTTTATTTTGTTTTCAAGAACAATTTT